>CANCPZ010000097.1 GCA_947380175.1 Bacteroidota bacterium
AAGAGTGGGTAAACAAAATATCATTATTAATTGAATCATTTGAACTAAGAAAAAAAATCGGTAAAAATGCTAGAGAAACTATAGAAAAAAAATATTCTACAGAATCGCAAAAAGATAATTACTTGAAAGCATTTAATGAATTACTAAAACGATAAAACCTTACTTTTGTATACCTTTTTAATAACTAATTGATTAAAAAATACCAAAATAATAAAATGGAAAAAACAGCATCCGAATTAAAAAATGTAGCACTTGTAAATAAACATGTTTTGCTTGGTGCAAAAATGGTACCTTTTGCAGGATATGTAATGCCTGTATCATATAGCGGATTAAATGATGAACACATAACTGTTAGAGACGCTGTTGGTGTTTTTGATGTAAGTCACATGGGCGAATTTATTTTAAAAGGTGAAAATGCATTGGATTTAATTCAACGTGTTACATCAAACGATGCATCAGTATTAACGGACGGGAAAATACAATACTCCTGTTTACCAAATGAAAAAGGAGGAATTGTAGATGACTTATTAGTTTATCGTATTGATGAACAATCGTATATGTTGGTTGTAAACGCTTCAAATATTGAAAAAGACTGGAATTGGATCCAAAAATACAATATAAAAAATGTAGAGATGCATAATATCTCAGACAAAACATCTTTACTTGCCGTTCAAGGTCCTAAAGCAATTTTAGCATTACAAAAATTAACCGATATAAACCTTTCAGAAATCCCTTATTACACTTTCAAAAAAGGAAAATTTAATGGTGTTGAAAACGTAGTAGTTTCAAATACTGGTTACACAGGAGCAGGAGGGTTTGAAATATATTTTGAAAATGAAGTGGCTCATAAAATGTGGGATGCTATTTTTAATGCTGGTGCCGAATTTGGAATTAAACCTATTGGTTTGGGAGCACGCGATACATTACGCTTGGAAATGGGGTTTTGTTTATACGGGAACGACATTGATGACACAACATCGCCAATTGAAGCAGGATTAGGATGGATTACTAAATTCACAAAAGAGTTTACCAACAAAGCTGCGTTACTAGAACAAAAAGAAAAAGGTGTTTCAAAAAAACTAGTTGGCTTCGAAATGATTGATAGAGGTATACCTCGTCACGATTATCAAATTGCAGATGCTGCAGGAAACATAATCGGAAAAGTAACTTCAGGCACACAATCACCATCTCTAAATAAAGCTATTGGTATGGGGTATGTACCTACTGCATTTTCAAAAACTGACACTGAAATTTTTATTTTAATCAGAGATAAAGCGATCAAAGCAAAAGTGGTTAAAATTCCTTTTTACAAACTGTCAATATAAAAACTTTTTGAAAAAAGGAATTATGAAAAAAAAAACGATTGATGTTTGCCTATCACCATACCTCTACCCTATATACCATAAGGACGATAGCATAGTTGTTGTAATTGATATTTTACGTGCAACATCGGCCATGTGTACGGCATTCGAAAATGGTGTAGAAAAAATAATTCCTGTTGCAACTATTGAAGAGGCTACCGAATATAAAAAAAAAGGTTATTTAGTTGGTGCCGAGCGTAACGGAATTGCGTTGGATGGATTTGATTTTGGTAATTCACCATACAGTTATATGAATGATAAAATAAAAGGGAAAACCATTGTGATATCAACAACCAACGGCACACAAGCTATTGATGCTGCCCAAAAAGCATATAAAGTTGTAATTGGTGCTTTCACTAATATTACCGCAATATGCGATTGGTTAGATTCTCAAAACAAAAATATTTTGCTTTTATGTTCAGGTTGGAAAAACAAATTTAATTTAGAGGATAGCTTATTTGCAGGTGCTTTAACCGAAAGACTTTTAAAAAAATCGGATTTTCAATTAAGCGATTCTGCTCTCTCTGTTTCATACTTATACAAACAAGCCGAAAGTAATCCTTATAAATTTCTACGAAACTCTTCGCATACCGAACGCCTTGCTTCAATGGGTTTAAAGCACGACATTAAATACTGTCTCTCATTAGATAAAACTAAAATAATTCCCGTATTGGAAGGCAAGTATTTGGTAAGATTGTCGTAATATTTTGGGTATATAATTTCATACCTTTACAATACTTTTAAAACAGTTTTTGCGCCATGAAAAAAACCACCCTTCTAATTTTCATTCTTTCAGCAATACTTTTCTTTATTCCAAACAATCAACCAGCTTATTCGTGGGGATTTTTTGCACATAAAAAAATTAACAGAATGGCAGTATTTACTCTTCCTTCAGAGATTATTGGTTTTTACAAAAAACACATTGAATACATTACCGAACATGCTGTTGATCCAGATTCAAGGAGGAATGTAAGTGCTGATGAGGCTCCGCGACATTATATTGATATTGATCATTATGGTACTTATCCCTTTGATTCGGTTCCGCGTTGGTGGAAAAAAGCAGTTGCAAAATATTCAGAAGATACCTTAAAATCATATGGGATTGTTCCTTGGCATATCGAAAAAATGGTGTATCGCTTAACCGAAGCATTTAAAGCAGAAAACTTAGATTTAATATTACATTATTCGGCGGATTTAGGGCATTATATTGGCGACTCGCATGTACCATTGCATACTACCGAAAATTATAATGGTCAATTAACCAACCAAAAAGGAATACACGGTTTTTGGGAATCGCGTATTCCCGAATTAAAATCCCAAGGTTATGATTATTGGATTGGTGCAGCAAAATATATCGACAAGCCAATTGATGCCGCTTGGAATGCAATTAAAGAAAGCCATGCAGCGGTTGATTCCGTTTTAAAGTTTGAAGCATTATTAAATTCAAAATATTCGCCTGATAAAAAATACAGTTTCGAAAATCGTGGTGCCACGTTAATGAAAGTTTATTCTGTTGAATACACGACAGATTATGACAACATGATTAAAGGAATGGTAGAACGCAGAATGCGAGCAGCAATTATTACTGTAGGAAGTCTTTGGTACACCGCTTGGGTAAATGCCGGAAAACCGAATTTAAATCGATTAGACGACAAAGAGATTTCCGACTCCTTAAAGCAGGCTGATAAAGCAAACGAAGATCTTTGGAAAAATGGACAAATTAGCAATTCAAAAGGGCATAATGATTAATCCTCATCTGAATTGCTAACTTTTAAATTACGCAACTTTCAATTTATTTAATGTCGATTTTTTTAATTTATCTTTTGCATAACGCAAGGTTACATTAACTTGCTTTACTGTCGAATCCGATGGGGTGTCGTACATCAAGTCCATCATTATTGCTTCACAGATAGAACGCAAACCACGAGCACCTAATTTAAACTCCATTGCTTTCTCAACAATAAAATCCAACACCCCTTTTTCAAATGTAATTTTTACACCATCCATTTGAAATAGATGAATATATTGTTTCATTAAAGCATTTTTTGGTTCGCTTAAAATTCGCTTTAAAGTATCCGCATCTAATGGGTTTAAATATGTTAAAACCGGAAGGCGACCAATTAATTCAGGTATTAAGCCGAAGCTTTTTAGATCTTGCGGAGAAACATATTGTAATAAATTTTCTTTATCAATCTCTTCTACTTCTTTGTTTACCGAATATCCAATAACTTGTGTGCTTAAACGGTTACCAATGTTACGGGTAATACCATCAAATGCACCACCACAAATAAATAATATATTTTTTGTGTTTACCTGAATCATTTTTTGCTCAGGATGTTTTCTTCCTCCTTGAGGAGGAACACCAACCGTTGATCCTTCTAATAATTTTAATAAACCTTGCTGAACACCTTCTCCTGAAACATCACGAGTAATTGATGGGTTATCACTTTTTCGTGCAATTTTATCAATCTCGTCAATAAAAACAATTCCTCTTTCGGCAGCAGCAACATCAAAATCGGCAGCTTGTAATAAACGAGATAAAATACTTTCTACATCTTCGCCAACATAACCTGCCTCTGTAAGAACTGTTGCATCTGCAATACAAAAAGGAACGTTTAAAACTTTGGCAATGGTACGAGCTAATAATGTTTTACCTGTACCAGTTTCGCCAACCATTATTACATTTGATTTATCAATTTCAATTTCATCTTTATGCGATGTTTTTGATTGATTTTGTATCAAACGCTTATAGTGATTATATACCGCAACAGACAATACTTTTTTTGCATCGTTTTGTCCAATTACATATTCATCTAAATGCTTTTTTATTTCTAAAGGTTTTAGTAAATGCATGGCGTTAAATAACGATGAATTACCTTTTTGACTTACCTCATCTCTAACAATTGTTTGTGCTTGAATAACACAGTGATTGCAAATATGTCCTGTAATACCAGCAATTAATACATCTGTATTTTGTTTTGTCCGTCCACAAAAAGAACATTTTATTTCTTTTTCTTCCTTTGCCATTATTTATTTTGATTAAAACGATTGTAAAATTAAAAATTGTAAAATTGCCTTATTTTTTTACGAGTGCTAAGATAATACAAAAAGCCAACACATTAAATGTTGGCCTTTTGAATGTTTTTATTTTTTTTAGTAATTTCTATTCTTAAATTAACTTTTTAGCAAACTCGTAAGTATAATTATTTTAGGGTTTTATAGTTTAATCTATCAAATAATTGAATTATAATATTCGAATCTTGACTATCTATTTAACCAACATTATTTTTTTAGTTACAACTTCATTACCTGTATAAATTTTAGCAAAATATTCTCCACTATATAATTTAATTGTATCAAAATAGGCAATTGTACTTCCTTGTACAATTGATGTTTTTTCGATAAACCTCCCTGCTATATCATACAACTCAACTAGTATATTTTTATTTATTATTGAATTTATTTGGATTGCAATTAAATCGCTTGAAGGATTTGGGAATATATTAACAGAAACTTTATCTTGAATAGCATCATTTAAGCCTGTAGATGTTGCTGTATAAGTAGAAACTGTTTCTGTAATTGAATTAACTTTTGTCGCTACTTTGGTGCCGTAAAATGTTGGTCCAACAGCATACGGATAAGCCGAATTCCAATGCGCATCCACTGTTGTAAAATAGCAATAAATACCATTTGGATATTCGGGCGTTACACAAAAACGACCATTATGAGCATCTAAATAATCAGGGGTAGAAGTAGAGGTTGCATTGTACTGATAATCTTCTCTGAACAAACCCAATGGGTAAGTTGTGCTAACAGCAGGCCCTGTAGTAACAGTTGCTCCTGTTGAGTAGGTTGTACGAGTAGTAATATTCCTTAAACTATAACTTGATTTAATCCTTACAATTCCACCTGTTCCATCTATATTCTTATATCCGTATGCACCATATATTGGAAAGCCATCATACGCAAAACCTATTAATGGAGAGTGTTGCGTACTATCGATGGTATATAAACCATCGGCTGCATATAAAGTACAAATAGTTGAAATTACTGTTAAATCTAATTTAAAAGAACTTGGGTTTTGGTGATGATGATAATTACCCATAGCTGGGTGTCCTTTTGAACAATCGAATCCTCCTTTTTCTGCAACAATGGCATCTCTGTTCCAAACGCCATCTCCTGTTCCGCCTAAAGGACCGCCTTTCATTGAGTTAGTCGAGTTTTGCCAAGATACACCATCTCTATAATCAAACAATGCCACTCCATTTATAAATACACCAATGTTACCTCCAGTTGTATTGGTTGCTGTACCTGTATTTTGAACTGGATTTAAAGGAAATTTAAAAATTGCATTTGTTGATGTTGCTAAAGATTGGTTGCCATCTAAAAAAGGACCAGTAATATATGCAGGTATTCCTTTGGTGCTCACATAAACATTGTTTGCAGAATACTGCACTGTTTGCACATTAGCCAAAGTTGCATCTGTAATTGGAGTATAATTCCCGGAAACGTAATGTCGACCTGTTATTCCCGTTGTATTTTGCAACCATTTTGTAATAACTGGATTTGTTTGAGCATTCGCTATAAATGCACTCAAAAAAAGCGAAAAGATTACTAATTTATTTTTCATCATTGTTAGTTTTATTAAGAGTTTATTATTGTTTATATTTTTATTTCCTTTTTTATAGACGTTAGTGTAAAATTAAACTTGCATTTATCTCCAAATTATTTTTTAAAATATGAATATTTAGGATTAAACAAAAAAGTTTTATCTGTTAGTGTAAGCAAAAATGCTGTTAAATCAACCTTTTCGTTTGATGATAAAACTATTTTTTTTTGTAGTTGATTTGAAAGTGTTTTACTATTTATTATCCCTGAAGTATAATGATTAATCACCTCGCCAATTTTTTTAAATCTTCCATCGTGCATATATGGATACGAAAACTCAATATTGCGAAGTGAAGGAACTTTAAATTTTAATGAGTCGTTCGGATTTTTTGTAACTTTCATTCGGCCATAATCTTTAAGTAAAGTATCTAAAGACAAGCCATTATTCTCAAATTTCACATTTGTAAAAAGCGGCTCGGTATGGCACGATGAGCAATTTTGTTTAAATAAACGATATCCATTTTTTTCTTGATTTGTAAACTGAGTTAAGTTTTGCATTACACTATCATATTTAGAATTTGAACTTATAAGCGTTAACATAAATTGAGATATCGCTTTTAACGTATGCTCTCCAGTTATTAAACTATCATTAAATGCTTTATAAAATAAAAAAGAATACGATTTAGATTTTTGCAATTTAATTATTACATGTTCTATCTTCTCCCCCATTTCATTGGGATTACTCATTGGAGACAATGCCTGAAGATCTAAATGATTAATTGCCCCATCCCACATAAATAAATTGTGCCAAGCTAAATTCATTAATGCCGGCGAATTTCTATTACCAATCCTATCATCTATTCCGTGGCTTAGTGCGTGATCTACATGCGTAAATGCAGTATATTGAGAATGACAACTTGCACAAGAAATAGTGTTATTTTTTGATAATATTGGATCGTAAAACAAAACTCGACCTAACTCAATCTTATCTTCTGTTAAAGGATTTTGGCTAAAATCATACGTCGGTTTTGGCCATGATTTTGGAACAACAAAATGGTATTTCTTAATTGAAACAAAAGCAATACAGATAAAAATGATTATAAAAAGTATGTAATACTGTCGTTTCATCTTTTATTTATTACTAAATATTTCCAATGCTTTTTCATACATCAATACTGCTTGATTGCTTGGTGACATAATATGATTTTGTTGAGCGAAATCAACATAATCCATCATCTTTTTTAAATCGATTATAATTTCTGTATTACTATTTTTTTTAAAATCTAAAACAACCGACTTGTGCACATAGAAAGGATATTGATAACCACCCAAATGAAAAGAGAATTCATTATTTTTAGTTTTACATAGATTGCTTTTACCTTCCAGCTTAAAATTAATATACCCACTTTGCCAAGCCCAATACATCCCATTGGTTGGATCCAAATCTCCCCCCCTTACTCCAGATACATTAACGATGCTGTCAACGCCTAAACTGAATTTCACTTTTTGAAATGAAATATTTTGAGGAACATTTAAAATAATTTGTAATGATTTTAAGTTAGAAGCATCAATTAAATGATAACTATTCGGCTCCTTCCAAACTAGTTTATTTCCATTTATTAATTCTACTTCCGAAATATAAAATTTCAATTCATCAAATTGAATACTATCCTTATCCTTAAATGCATAAAAAGCATCATCAATTTTTAGAGGAATAGAACCATATATTGGAATAAAGTTCAAGGTGTCAAATTTATTTTTTTGACCTATAACAATGGTTAAATTGAAGAAAAATAATACAACAATAAAACAACTAATAATTCTCATTAATTTAAATTTTTAAACTGAAAATTATTTTACAAATAAAATTACTTCCTGTGCTATTAATTTTGTGGAGGCCTTCCGTTTTTCTGGAAAAACAAACAACTTAATTCATTTGCTAATTCGTTAAAATCATTTACTTGATTAGGTTTACAAATTGCTTTAATATTTTTAAAATGATTGAAATTTAAATGCTCCAATTGTTTTTGACCTTCACCAATTTTTTGAATAATTAAATTTGTTTGACTTGAATCAACTTGAACACTTTTAAGTAATGCATACAACTCTTCTTTTAATGCTCTTGAATTAGTATTAATCTCGTTCATATTTTTTTTATGCTCATCTATTAATACTTGATAGGATTTTTGTTGTGCTTCATCAAAATGTAAGCGTTCAATAATAATTGCCTGTGGTCCATCTTTGGGAGCACCAAATGGAGGAGGCATTTCACCTGGATGCCCATGAGGGGGATGACTAAAAAAGAACACACCTAAAACACCGAAGTTTAATATCAGTAAGCCAATAACAGCTATAGTTAATAATTTCACTTTGTTCATTTTAATTATAATTTAATGTGTTTGTATTAATTAATTGGTAGTGATTTGCTAGTTGCTCTAATGATTGTTTTTCGTTAATTGTTTTAGCTGTTTCCTTTTTTATTAATGCAAAATTTACAACAATTAATAAGGTAAAAGAAGCCGCTGCAATCCAAACTGCTTTTATAGAAGTTCGCTCCTTTATTCTTGAACTTACTTTATTAAGTATTTTAGTATACAAAAATGGGCTAGGCTCAGCCGATTTGATTCCATCAAAACTATTGATAATTTCATTAGCCCAATTTTCATTTTCTGTTTTCATAATTCTTTTGACGATTGATAAATATAAAACTTGCGTTAACTATTATAAAAATTTAACAATTCTTTTTGTAATTTTTTTTTGGCTCTAAACAAAACTGATTCTACTGACGAAACAGTTGTTTGCATAACTTCCGAAATTTCAGCATAACTAAGCCCTTCCACCTTCGAAAGTATAAAAGCAGTTTTTTGATTTTCAGGTAATTGATTGATTGCTTTAAAAAGGATAGCTGATTTTTCTTTATTTTCCAAAATAACTCCTGGATGATAAAAGCTCGGAGAATCGTGTTTTAAATTCCCTATATCATCAAACATATTTGTTAGTAAAGCAAAACGTTTTTTTCTGTTTTTATTTTTAATAAAATCCAATGATTTATTGATTGAAATGCGATATATCCATGTACTTAAAGAGGATTCGCCTTTAAAATTATGAATAGAACGATGTATCTCTACAAATACATCCTGCGTTGTTTCTTCAGCATCTTCAATGTTTTGCAAATAACTGATTACCGTATTAAAAACTTTATTTTTAAACAGGCTATATATTTCTTCAAAAGTTGGAAGATTGTTTGCAAGCATTTAAACAAATATAAAAAATGTTTTATACAAACTGTTCAATGCATAATTTAAGTAAGAAGGATATCCCAAACCATTATTGCCCTATCATCACCCGTTGAAAGAAGATAATTATTGTATTTGCTCCACAACAATTTATTTACAGAGTTTATATGCCCATCAAAATTTTCTTTATTGATTCTTAGCAACAATTGAAATGTCTCAGCATTCCATATTTTAATTGTTTTATCACGACTGGCAGTAGCAAAAAAATTAGCATCAGGAGAAAATTCGATGTCATAAATTGCAAAATTATGAGCAGGAATAGATTTTAATAGTTTGTAATGCGTCACATTCCAACAATTTAAATAGGCGTCTCTACCTCCACTTAACAAGTTTTTTCCATCAGGAGTGTATTTTACAATGTTTA
>CANCPZ010000098.1 GCA_947380175.1 Bacteroidota bacterium
ATAAAATAATGGATATAGAAAATTTAAATACTAACGGATTTCCTGATGAAAGCGAATTGGAAAAAATAGCCAATCAGCTTTTTAAATCAGCACCCGGAGGCTTACAAAATAATAGTGGGTTTAGTGAACAAGTACATAACCAGTATGAGCATAATGATACATTAAAACAAAGCGATGGTGTAAATGATTTAGGGAAAATATCCCAAAACCTTGTTAATAATAACAATTTAGGTTTTGGAAAGGTTACCAAATCAGTTGCAGGAAGTGGAATTTCTCCATCTGCAATCAATCATCCAAGTGATTTTAGTCTTGAAGATCCTCAAACGAGTTTACCTGATCCTCATTTCTACAACGGCCAAATTCCAAAGTCAGTTGCAGGGAGTGGGAAATCTCCTTCATTACAAAATCAGGACTTAACACATGGTAATGTAACTTCACACAATAAACTTCCATTTGAAACAGAGCAACCTTTTGAACATGAATTAAAAGAAGTGTTGAGTCAAATCAATTCTACTTTTCCTTCATCACAATTGCCCCATGTTTCTGCTTTCGGAATTAATGAGAACTCATATTATTTTCTTACGGGACAAAATCCATTACAATACGGAAATCAATTATTTGGAGGAGCTAACCAAAATCAAAATACACACGGAATAAGTAGTTATGTTAAACCTCCGTTTGATATCAATTTGGTAAAAGCAGATTTTCCAATTTTGAAAGAACGTGTTAATGGAAAACCATTGATTTGGTTGGATAATGCTGCTACAACACAAAAACCTAAATTAGTTATTGATAGAATTAATCATTTTTACGAACATGAAAATTCAAACATCCATCGTGCAGCTCATGAATTAGCGGCTCGTTCAACAGATGCTTATGAAGCTGCTCGTAAAAAAGTACAGCATTTTATAAATGCAGGTTCTGTCAATGAAATTGTTTTTGTAAGAGGTACAACAGAAGCAATTAACTTGGTTGCTCAAAGTTGGGGCGATCAAAATTTGAATACAGGTGATGAGATTATCGTAAGTAATTTGGAGCATCACGCTAACATTGTGCCTTGGCAAATATTAGCTGCTAAAAAAGGACTGAAGCTACGAGTCATTCCTGTGGATGATGATGGACAAATTTTGTTAGATGAATACGCAAAATTATTCAACTCAAAGACAAAATTAGTTTCATTTACTCATGTGTCAAATGCTTTGGGAACAGTTACTCCAGCTCAGCAAATGATTGAAATGGCTCACGCGAATGGTGCAAAAGTGTTACTTGATGGAGCACAATCTGTTTCTCACATGCGTGTTGATTTGCAAAAGCTAAACCCTGATTTCTTTGTGTTTTCAGGACATAAAGTATTTGGCCCAACCGGCATTGGTGTATTGTATGGTAGAGAAGAAATTCTTAACTCAATGCAGCCTTGGCAGGGTGGTGGTAACATGATTAAAGATGTAACTTTTGAACATACAGAATACCATAATGCTCCAGGAAGATTCGAAGCGGGAACAGGTAATATTGCTGATGCGGTTGGTTTAGGCGCTGCTATCGATTATGTAAACAAAATCGGTATTGATTTAATTAATCAATATGAACATGGTTTATTAGTTTACGGAACAAATTTATTAAAGCAAGTGCCCGGATTAAGATTAGTAGGTACAGCTGCTGATAAAGCAAGTGTATTATCGTTCACATTAGATGGATTTACTAATGATCAGGTTGGGCAGGAACTAAACAAGGAAGGAATTGCAGTTAGAACAGGGCATCATTGCGCCCAGCCTATTTTGCGAAGATTTGGTTTAGAAAGCACTGTACGACCATCATTAGCTTTTTACAATACTTGCGCTGATGTGGATGCATTAGTGACCGTTTTGCATAGGTTAAAATCCAATCAAAAGAGATCCTTATTCTAAAGATAAATTAGAGATAGACCTCCTGAATGAAAAAGGAGGTCTTTTTTTAAACTTTTTTAAATCTCTACTTGTTTGGTAGATTAGTATTGTATATTTGCATAAAATTTAACTTGAATTAAATGTTATCTAAAAAATCGAAATACGCTATTAAAGCATTAGTTGCCTTGGCCAAACATAACAAGAATGGCCTGCCTATGCGCATAATAGAAATTTCTGAGCAAGAAAAGATACCGAAGAAGTTTTTAGAAGCCATTTTATTAGACTTGCGTAAGCATGGAATATTAGGAAGTAAGATGGGTATTAATGGTGGATATTATTTACTGAAGAAAGCCGATGAAATAATTTTAACTGATATTATTCGCCTTACAGATGGTCCAATTGCATTAATACCATGTGCAAGTTTAAATTTTTATGAAAAGTGCGATGATTGTGAGGATGAAGTTATTTGTGGCTTAAGAAAAATAATGACGGATGTGAGAAAGGCGAGCCTAGAAGTGCTTTCACACAGTAGTATTGCAGATATTGTAAAAACAGAATCACAACTTAGTAAACGAAAAAGCAAGAAGTAAAAAAATTTAAAACAATAATCTACTAAATCTATAGATATTATAGTTAATTAATTTACTCAATCAACCCCGCTCCGCTGCATTTGCAATGCTGCGGGATCTTTATTAACAGGTTATTAATCTCCGACTTATTCTTTCAATCTCAATAATACTTTTTTTCTTTTTGGCACTATTTTAATGAATTAATAATTGCATATTCAAAAAGGGTGTCCTAGTTCCGTTGCCTTGTCAACTTATAACTATTAAATCACAAAAAAAGATTACCCACCTTTAGATAAACCATTTGCCAATAATTCCTTTAAATTGGGCCTTAACCTACTTTTATAAACCGAAAGACAATCTTCTTTTTTTCTTCCCTTTCTTAAAGCCCGCTGCTCATCAACAGGTAAGGCTGCAATGTGCATGCATGCTAGAGTACAGCACCCCTTCATTTTTTCAAAACATTTTTCACACTGAATAAATAACAAATGACAATCATCATTTAAACAATTTACATGCGTATCGCAAACTGCTCCACATTGGTGGCATTCGGCAATCACATCATCCGTAATGCGTTCGCCTACACGCTCATCAAAAACAAAGTTTTTTCCAATAAATTTTGATGGCAATTTTTCTGCTTTTATTTGACGCACGTAATCAATAATACCACCATGTAATTGACTAACATCATTAAAGCCATGGTGTTTTAAATATGCACTTGCTTTTTCACACCGCACACCTCCTGTGCAATACATAATTATTTTTTTATCTTTTTTATCTTTTAATTCTTCAATAACCATCGGAAGTTCTTCACGAAAAGTGTCTGCATCTGGGCAAATTGCACCAACAAACTTACCTACTTCACTTTCATAATGGTTACGCATATCAATTATTAATGTATCCGGACTTTCCATTGCATCATTAAACTGCTTTGCTGTTAAATGATTACCAACATTGGTTACATCAAAAGTTCCATCATCCAAGCCATCTGCTACAATTTTTGGGCGCACTTTAATTGTTAATTTATAAAACGATTTACCATCATCTTCAACAGCTATTTTAAATGGAATACTGGCAAAACGTGCATCTAAATGCAAATTATATTTAAAAATCTCCCAGCTTTCTTCTGGCACAGACATTTGCGCATTAATACCTTCGCGAGCAATATAAATACGACCAAGAATATTTAACGTATTCCATTGTTCGAATAATTGATTGCGAAGTTCTTGTGGGTTTTCAATAATTACATAGCGGTAAAACGAAACAGTAATACGTTTTATAGATTCGTCCTGAATGCGTTTTTTTAGCTCCTTTTTGTTAACTCTGTTTTGCAGTAACATAGTGTCGAGGTTTAAAATTTGGCGCAAAGATACTGACAAGTAATAAAACTAGGGCTATAAAAATCAGACTTTATAGAACCATCGCCTACAATTTTATATTTTTATTTGTATTTTTAACCGATGAAGTTTTTAAAAATTCTAGCTTTTCCTTTTTCACTCCTATATGGCTGCATCGTTTTTTTGCGAAATAAATTTTATGATTGGAATTTTATAAAATCAGAAAAATTTGCGCTGCCTATTATTTCGGTCGGTAACTTATCGATGGGTGGTACAGGTAAAACCCCACACATAGAATATTTAATACGTTTATTTAAAAACGAATTTACGATTGCCACACTTAGCAGAGGGTATGGAAGAAAAACTTCTGGTTTTATTTTATCTCAAAATAAATCAACAACGTTTGAAATTGGTGATGAACCACTTCAATTTAAAACTAAATTCCCTGAACTAACTGTTGCTGTTGACGAAAAAAGAGTACGCGGAATAAAAAAATTACTGGAACTACAACCTACATTACAAACCATTTTGTTAGACGATGCTTTTCAGCACCGTGCGGTAAAGCCAGGTTTATCAATTGTATTAACAGATTACAATTATATTTATTTAAACGATTTTGTTGTTCCATCGGGTAATTTGCGCGAATTTAAAACAGGTATCAAACGTGCTGATATTATTATTGTTACTAAATGTCCGGAAGACCTTTTAGAAAAAGAGCGCACTCGTTTGTTAACTAAAATAAACCCTCTAAAACATCAGCATATCTATTTTTCATATATCAAATATGGTAATTTAACTCCCTTAAATTCCGATAATACGAAAAGAGATACAACGGAACATTATTTTAACAAAAGCTACACAATGATTCTTCTTACAGGTATTGCAAATACAAGTGCTTTAGAAGATTATTTGAAAAGTAAATCGAAAAATATTTTAGCAGCAAAATTCCCTGACCACCATGTATTTACAATGAATGATATAGAGCGTGTTAAGGAAATATTTACTACTATTGCATCTGAAAATAAAATTATAGTAACTACCGAAAAAGATGCCATGCGTTTAAAAGGCATCGAATTTAAAAATGTATTAAATGACTTACCATTTTTTTATATTCCGATAGAAATTGATTTTAAGGATACAGATAAAGAAGAGTTTAATAAAAAACTAATAAACTATGTTAGAACAAATTAAAAGCACCGCTGATTTTATTAAAAGTAAAATTTCGATTGAACCAGAAATAGGAATCATTTTAGGAACAGGACTTGGAGGTTTAGTGCAAGAAATTAATATTAAACATACAATACCATACAACGAAATTCCTAACTTCCCTGTATCAACAGTAGAAGGACATTCAGGGAAATTAATTTTTGGCGAATTGGGAGGTAAAAATGTGGTTGCTATGCAAGGTCGTTTTCATTTTTACGAAGGATATAATATGAAACAAGTTACTTTCCCGGTAAGAGTAATGAAGTTTTTAGGTATAAAAAAACTATTTGTTTCTAATGCTTCTGGAGGTGTAAATCCAAATTTTGAAATTGGTGATTTGATGATTATTACTGATCACATCAACTTATTTCCTGAGCACCCATTAACCGGAAAAAATTTAGCAGAACTGGGTCCACGCTTTCCGGATATGAGCGACGCTTATGACATAGAACTAATAAAAAAAGCAAAACAAGTGGCTACTGCAAATAACATAAAAGTGGTAGAAGGAGTTTATACGGGGCTTTCGGGACCAACCTTTGAAACGCCAGCTGAATATAAATACATATTTAATATAGGTTCGGATGCTGTTGGTATGAGTACAGTTCCCGAAGTAATTGTAGCGCGCCATATGAGCATTCCATGTTTTGCTATGTCGATTATTACAGACTTAGGAGTACCTGGAAAAATTGTACAAGTTACACACGAAGAAGTACAACATGTTGCTGCACAAGCAGAAAAGAAAATGACGTTGATAATGAAAGAACTCATGAAAATTATCTAATTAAAAATTGTTATTAGTATAAAATACGAGGTATTTTTAAAAGAGTTTATTCGAATTAATTTAAAACAAAATCTAAAATGTCTTTATTTAAAAAAATAATTGGAAGTAGCGCTTCGGAAGCTGTTACAAAAAAAACTCCATGGATATTATTAGAAGAATTATCAGAAATTGAACAAATTAAAAATGTATCTTTCAAGACACCAATTGCCATCTTTAAACACAGTACACGATGCAGTATTAGCAGAATGGCTTTAAAAGAATTTGAAAATGATTACAACCTAAACAACGAGGAACTAAAATTGTATTTTTTAGATCTTTTAGCTTATCGAACTATTTCAAACGAACTTGCAATTCAATTCAATATCACCCATCAGTCGCCTCAAATTTTATTAATTAAAAATGGAGTTTGTACCTACCACGTTTCTCATGATGAAATTATTTTTCAAAATTTAAAAAGCGTTATTTAAACTGTGTTTCTTTTTAAAATAGTTACCCTAAAAAGCTATTATAGATAAGGATTTTTTTTACTTAAATTTGTAATACGCAAAAAAATATTATCACAAATAACGCTTTGCTATTGCTTAGTCAATAAATTAAACGATAAACAAAAAATGAAAAAGTATTTTTTAATACTAGTACTATTTATATCGTTTTTAAAACTTTTGGCACAAAGTAATTTAAATGAACCTATTGAAACCGATATTTCAATAATAGAACAAAAGGCTCACCATGCTAAATTAAAAGCTCTTCTATCGGGTGCTACAGATAATTACGATGTAAAATATCATAGATGCGAATGGATTGTCGATCCGACAACAACTATTATTTACGGAAAAATAACCACCTATTTTATTCCTATACGAACAAATTTTAATCAAATAGAATTTGATTTAATTGCTACCCTGGGAGTAGATTCTGTAAAATACCATTCAACCAATTTAACGTATAACCAACTAAGCACAAACATAGTGCAGATTAACCTACCTTATACGCTTCCAATAAACAAACTTGATTCGGTTACTATTTGTTACCACGGCATTCCTGATGAAGGCAATGGATTTGGTTCGTTCAAACAATCGCAACACAATGGAACACCTATTATATGGACTTTATCAGAGCCTTATGGAGCAAGGGATTGGTGGCCTTGCAAACAATCGTTAACCGACAAAATAGATTCCTTAGATATTATTGTTACTACTCCACAAATAAACAAAGTAGCTAGCAATGGTTTATTAATTTCAGAAACGCAAGCTGGCGTAAATAAAATATATCATTGGAAAACAAAATATCCAATTGCTGCATACCTTGTTGCCATTGCTGTTACTAACTATTCAATCTATTCGGATTATGTACCTTTAACCAATGGTAATAGCTTGCAGGTTTTAAATTATGTATATCCCGAAACCGATTCGTTATCAAAATTTCAAACTCCTGGAATAATAAATATTATTAAATTTTACGACAGCCTTACAATTGATTACCCATTTGCATTGGAGAAATATGGACATGCGCAATTTGGTTGGGGAGGCGGAATGGAACATCAAACAATGAGTTTTGTTAGTGGATTTAGTCACCCCTTGATGGCACACGAATGCGCACACCAATGGTTTGGCGACCACATCACTTGCGGAAGCTGGCAAGACATTTGGCTGAATGAAGGTTTTGCTACTTATTTTGAAGGATTAACAGAAGAACGCTTTTTTCCAAGTTCGTGGTATCAATGGAAGCTATCGAAAGTAAACCAGATAACAAGCCTACCGGATGGATCTGTAGCATGCACAGATACAAGTGATGTTGGCAAAATATTTAGTGGTCGTTTATCATATAACAAAGGCGCCTATTTATTACACATGCTTCGTTGGAAATTGGGAGACTCCTTGTTTTTTTTAGCACTAAAAAATTATTTAAACGATCCACATCTTGCAAACAATTACGCCAGAACACCTGATTTAAAAGCTCATTTAGAAGCTGTATCTGGGCAAAACCTTAGTATTTTTTTTAACCAATGGTTTTACAATCAAGGTTATCCTTCGTATCAACTATTTTGGAGCCAAAACGAACATACAATAAGCGTTACAGCCAATCAAACGCAATCTCATCCATCCGTTTCTTTTTATGAAATGCCTATACCTATTAAATTTATTGGCCAATACAGAGACACTACATTAATTTTTAACCACCAGTTTTCGGGGCAAACATTTACAGCAACTGTAAATTTTCCGATTGTTAATATAAAATTTGATCCGGAACTACACCTTTTATCTACGCAAAATACAATTACAGAAATTTTAAGTTATTCATCATTCGAAAACCAAACATCGGTTTATCCCAATCCTGCAAATTCAAGTTTAACCATTATTTCATTAAACAATTCGAATGCACTCGAAAGTTTTGAAATAATTGATGCTTTAGGAAGAGAGGTTTATAAATCGGGAGTTTACAAAGGATTACAAAAAGAAGTAAGTGCAGATATTCGCACTTTACCTAAAGGCACCTACACATTAAAAATTGCTTTAAAATTCGGCTACAACTACCGATCCTTTGTAAAAGATTAAAACAACTTATTTTTCAAGAATAGCTTTTATATTCGGGCGGAAATACAAATTACTTTTTAAAATTTTTCCATCTTCCCGAAAAATAGGTTCTCCATTTTCATCCAGTTTACTCATATTGCTTCGTTGTATTTCATCAAATACTTCTTCAATTTTATGCTGTAAACCATGTCGCAAAATAGTACCAAATAAAATATAAAGCTGATCGCCCAATGCATCGGCAATTTCTACAATATCATCGTTTTTGCAAGCTTCTAAATACTCTTCGTTTTCTTCTTTAATTAAATTATAACGGAGCGTGTATTCATTTTCACCAACATTGGAAGTTGGCACGTACCTATTACCTATTTTAAAAGTATCATGAAATTTTTCTACGTATTTTATTTTCTCTTTCATAGTTAGTTATTTGAAACAAATCAATTTCGGACTTATTTTTTCTTACCCGCTTTTTTTATTCTGTATTGAGCATTTAAGCCATCCAAAATTTCATTCGTAATATCAAGACTATCGTTTGCAAGTATTACAACACCTCCAGGCCCATCTGTATAAGTTAATATGTAATTATATTTTCCTATTTTATTATATTCCTTAACATAATCAACAACATTTTTACGAACCTCATCATTACTTCTTTGAATCTCTTCAACCAAAGCTTGAAGCTCTGCTTGCATTCTATCCAACTCTTCTTTTCGTTTACCTAAATCTTGCTGAGCAGCTGCAGATTGGTTTTCGGATAACAAGCCCTGGCTGGCTTTTTGTTGAAGATCTGCATAATCCTGCTGAAACTTTTCTGCTTTTGCCTGATAAACAGATTCCAAACGCTGTTGCTTGGATTGAGCTGCAGAAGTAAGGTCCTTAACAAATTCGTATTTTTCATTTAACACATCACTATTTATATAAACAATTTTTGATGCTTTAATTTCTTTGGGAGCCAATACAATAGGTTTGGTAGCTGCTAACGAATCGGCAGAAACATTTATAGCGCTATTAGCGTTAGTTGAAGAAAAATGCAGATAAAATAATACGGCTACCGCAATTGCTAATACTACATTAAAAATAATTGAGAAATTTTTATTCATATTTTTTTATTTTATTTGAAACAAATATAAAAGAAAACGTCCTGCATTGTTGCAGGACGTTTCATTTTTTAATACTAAAAAATTAGTGAGCCGCTAAATAATTAGCTACGCCATCATGAGAAGCTTTCATTGCTGTATCTCCTTTTGTCCAGTTTGCAGGACAAACTTCACCATTTTCTTCGTTAAATTGCAA
>CANCPZ010000099.1 GCA_947380175.1 Bacteroidota bacterium
TCAAATTGAATATTATCAACTTCTATTATTTGTCCAACAACAAAACTATCTGGTAATATTGCTGTAACTTTTTTTTCAGTTTGAATTGCAAACTTTACTGTGTCAGCAGGTGTTACTTTCTTTTTTACAGATATGTCATCAATATAATAATAGGCTTCTTTCATTTCAAAAATATCCCACTTATTTTTCTTTACAAAATCATCTTTCATTTTGGTTTTAAAATTCCCGATGATAACAAACTTTTCGCCACCATGCGCCAAATAATCCCCTTGAATTAATATCCAATTTAATGTACCCGAAATACCATTTTTATAGGAAGAATCAACAATCCCTTCCTGATCAAAGACCATCCCAATTTTAAATTCCTGATCGGAAAAATAAACACCTAATTGTTTAACAGTTACTGTGCTTTCGGCCAACAAACGCACATACATTTTAAAATGATAGGTACGTTCTTTTTCTAAAGGTTCGAGTAAACGAACATACATATACTCCTTATAATCTGACTGAAAGCGCAAACCAGCATAACACTTACCTGTATGAGCCCCTTTAAAACGGGATGTGTCTTTTTTTTCGGGTTGTAAAAAATAATCTACAGTACCAACATTTTTCCAAGGAATGGCATTGGTAATAACATTCGATTTATTTTTATGTGTTTCGAAACTAGCGTTTGGAACTAGGTTTTTATTTTTTTGAGAAAACAAAGAAACAGAAAGTAATAAAGCAAAAGAAAGCAATAACGCTTTCCTTAAAACAACTCTAGTATTTTGTATCTTTTTTTGGTCCAAGTAATTTAAAATCTAAATTCTTTTATTGTATCAACAAAACATTTTACTTTATCCTTTTCAAGGTCGGGATATAAGCCATGCCCAAGGTTAGCAATATGCCTATCAGGTCCAAATGCTTTCAACATTTTTATTGTTTCATTTTTTATGGTGCCATAATCGGCATATAATAAACAAGGGTCCATATTACCTTGTAATGTTTTAGTATTCCCAATCATCTCACGCGATTCTTTTATATCTACAGTCCAATCCAAACCAATAGTATTGCAATTTAATTTACCCATAGCCCTTCTTGCAAAATGAGCATCTTTAGCAAAAACTGTAAATGGAATATCTTTTAAGGAATCGCAAATCTGAGAAATATATTTTAGAGCAAATTCATTATATTGTTCAGGAGATAATACTCCTGCCCAGCTATCAAACAATTGCAACATATCAGCACCAGCAATAACTTGCCCTTTGAGATAATTTATTGTGCTATCGGTAATCTTCTGCAATAATTGATGTGCTGCTTCGGGCTGTGTATATAAAAACTTTTTTGCTTGCGAAAATGTTTTGCTCCCACTTCCTTCAATCATATAAGCAAAAATTGTCCATGGAGCACCAGCAAACCCAATAAGAGGTACTCTTCCATTTAATTCTTTTTTTGTAAGTTTAATTGCATCCATTACATAATGTAAGTCATCAGGCTGGGCAATTTTTAATTGAGCTATATCTGCAGTTGATTTAATTGTTTTTTCAAACCAAGGACCTTTTGCCTCAACCATTTGGTATGGCAAGCCCATTGCTTCTGGAATCACTAAAATATCAGAAAAAATAATGGCTGCATCTACGCCTAAAATGTCTACAGGCTGTATACTCACTTCGCAAGCAAATTCGGGTGTTTCCACCAACTCTTTAAACCCTCCCATTTTAGCACGCACAAGTCTGTATTCAGGCAATACCCTACCCGCTTGGCGCATTAACCATACAGGTGTCCGTTCAGTTTTTTCACCTCTTGCTGCTCTTAAAATTAAATCATTTTTCAATATCATACAAAAACATACTACCAATTAACACTACTTGTAAATGTAAAAATAGTAAAACCAATTGGGTATAAATAATTGAAAAAAATATATTTATAAACTACCTTTTGAACTATTTTTATAAAAAAATTAAGATGGAAACCCAAAAAAACGAAGCTATTGCCTTAAAATGGTTTGAAGCATTTAATGAGCATAACCTAGAAAATCTACTTAGCCTATATGATGAAAACGCTAAGCATTTTAGCCCTAAACTAAAAATACACAGGCCTGAAACAATGGGATATATTACTGGCAAAAGCGCTTTAAGAGCTTGGTGGAATGATGCGTTCTTCAGGTTACCTACATTAAATTATAACGTAACATCATTAACAGCAAATAATAAAACTGTGTTTATGGAATATGTAAGAAAAGTAGCAGATGAAAAAGATATGTTAGTTGCCGAAATACTCGAAATAGAAAACGGGTATATTATTGCATCAAGGGTGTATCATGGTTAGTGATTAAAGAAAACTGTTTCGTTTTTAAAAGGACATTAATCCTTCGATTCCATCCATCTCTTTGTATTTGTCTACTATTGAATCTGCTGTTAACATAACCTCTTTAATTGTTATGCTAATATATTTACCTGAAGTAGATTCTTTTTTTGTAATAATTGCTTCATCCGAAAATTTTGATTCAACCAAAGCAATCCTTCTGTTATCTGCTGGAACAATGAATTTAAACATATAAATCGTTGGCCAATTAAGCTCCTTATTTAAAGTCTCTTTAAGCTTCTCGAATTGGTCATCTAAACTCATTGAATCAATTATATTTCAAGCACCCTATTAAATGAATAGAGTGGTTTTATTTTTTCACATACATCACTTCCTGAACAGCTTTAATAACTCTAGCAACATTTGGTAAAGAAGCGTCAATTAAAGTTGGAGCATAAGGAAGAGGAACGTCAGCTGCAGTAACTCGTAACACAGGCGCATCTAAAAAATCAAATGCATCTTTTTGTACTTTAAATGCAATTTCAGTTGCTATTGAACCTAAAGGCCATGCTTCTTCTACAATAACTAAACGATTTGTTTTTTTTACAGATGTAATTATCGTATTATAATCAATAGGACGAATGGTACGTAAATCAATTATTTCACAGCTAACACCTTCTTTTTCTAATTCAATAGCAGCGCTTATTGCTTGTTTAATAATTTTACCAAAAGATACGATGGTAACATCTTTACCTTCGCGTTTAATATCGGCAACACCAATAGGAATAATATACTCACCTTCAGGCACTTCTCCTTTTTCGCCATACATTTGTTCACTTTCCATAAAAATTACGGGATCATTATCGCGAATAGCCGATTTTAAAAGACCTTTTGCATCATACGGATTTGAAGGAACAATTACTTTTAATCCCGGACAATTTGCATACCAGTTATCAAATGACTGTGAATGCTGAGAACTTAACATACCTGCCGAACCTGTAGCTCCTCGAAAAACAATAGGAATAGGAAACTGACCGCCACTCATGCTCATCATCTTTGCAGCAGAATTTATGATTTGGTCGATTGCTACTAGTGAAAAATTGAATGTCATAAATTCAACAATTGGTCGCAAACCATTCATAGCTGCTCCAATGGCAATACCTGTAAAACCAAGTTCTGCAATAGGTGTATCTATAATGCGTTTTTCGCCAAACTCCGCCAGCATTCCTTTACTTACTTTATATGCACCATTATATTCGGCAACTTCCTCTCCCATTAAAAATATTTTCTCATCTCTACGCATCTCCTCATTCATAGCCTCACGAAGTGCTTCACGGAATTCAATTGTTCTCATTTTTACAAATTTATATTTGGATTACAAATTTATATAATTTTTATACTACTTGTGCATGTTTAATTAAAAATACACGCCTTCAAAATAATAGCGATTTTGTAATAATTTGCAACTTATAATAAAACTTTAAAATGTATTTTTACCAAAATTTAAATCGAATGGAAAACAATCAATTTGATATCATCATAATAGGTGGAGGCATTGTGGGTTTAGCATCTGCGTATAAACTCAATGTAAAATATCCGACAAAAAAAATACTTGTTCTTGAAAAAGAAAAAGAAGTTGCCGTGCATCAAACAGGGCACAATTCGGGTGTAATACATTCCGGACTTTATTATAAACCCGGTTCATACAAAGCAAAAAACTGTGTGGATGGCAGAAGAGAGTTAGTTGCATTTGCAAAAGAACATAAAATAAAACATGACATTTGTGGAAAAATAGTTGTTGCTACAGATGCTTCGGAGTTAGCACATATGAATAAAGTGTTTAACAATGGTTTAGCAAATGGTGTTGAAGGAGTTGAAAAAATTGACGCTAAAGGTATTCAAGAAATTGAGCCTTATGTTATTGGTATTGAGGGCTTATGGGTTCCTTGTACCGGAATTATTGATTATGCAGATGTTTCAAGAAAATATGTAGAATTGATACATTCAAAATTTGAAGGAAGTAAAGTGCTTACCAACCATGAAGTTACTGCATTTGAAAAACACACAGATTACACAGATGTTATTACTCCTAAAGGAAAATATAGAGGCACCTTTATTATTACATGTGCCGGATTACAAAGTGATAGAATTGCAAAAAAAGAAGGAGCTAAATTAGATACAGCAATAGTTGGTTTCCGTGGAGATTATTTTGATTTAACGGAAAAAGGATTGAGTAAAGTTCGTAATTTAATTTACCCTGTACCTAATCCTAAATACCCCTTTTTGGGAGTACACTTTACACGCATGATTCAGGGAGGAACCGAATGTGGCCCGAACGCTGTATTTGTTTTTAAACGTGAAGGATATGGGAAAACAGATTTTTCGATGAAAGACACCGCAGAAGCATTATCATTTGGAGGTACTTGGAAGTTTTTCGCAAAAAATATGAAATTTGCATCAGATGAGTATCGTGGAGCTTTTTCAAAAAAATTCTTCTTAAAACGATTACGGAAATTAATTCCATCTTTAGAAATGGATGATTTAAAACCTGGCAGAGCTGGTGTAAGAGCAATGGCTTTAGCAGCTGAAGGGGAAATGATTGATGATTTTAAAATAGAAGTAAATGGCAACGCTATTCATGTGTTAAATGCACCATCACCCGCGGCAACATCTTCTTTAGCTATAGGTAAAGCAATTCAAGAAATGGCCTCCGAACATTTTAATTTAAACTAGTTTCTTGTTTTAAACATTTAGCTATATTTTACATATGAAAGACCGAAAACTTGTCGAAACGAATGTATCTATTCTTTCAATCAACCAATATGGAGTAGGTTTGATGCATTTTAAAGATGGAGCTACAATAGATATTGCGGAACAAATGGAACATCTTCAAGGATTAATAAAGCTTACTGACAACAATCCTACACCATTTGTTATCACTGCAGGAAACTATGTTTCTTTCACAAAAGAAGCAAAGGAAAACGCGTTGTTGTTAGAAAAAAATTCACCCATTTGTGCTTCAGCAATAGTTGTCAATAACTTAGCTTACAGATTAATTGCAGATTTTTATATCAAAATACAAAAACCAAAAACACCCTATAAAACGTTTTCAAATAAAGATAAAGCTTTTGAATGGTGTATGGGATTTGTGAATAATCGGGCACCAAATTTATTTTAAAATTTTGTATCAAATACAGCACAATACATATAAACTATTTACACATTTATAAATAGCATTTTATCTTTATTTACTTTTCAATCATGAATAATTCCATGGAATTCATTCATTTCAAAAAAGCTAAAAATTGAATTGCATCTAATTTTCCGATTGTAAATACTACTTAAATTAATAATTACATAACTAGTAATCACGCAGTAATTATTTTTAACCTCCTCCCCTATTTTACTTATTAAAGAATATTTTAAAGCGTGTGCTTTCCATCACTTTTTGGGTTGATTATAATCATTTGCTCAAAGCAGGTGTTCGGGATAATTTTGCGCCAAAGATGAATTTAAAATGCAATTCAAAAATAAAAACATGAATAGAACAATTAATTTAAGAAAAAAACTGTTCTATTGTTTACAACAGAACAGTTGCGTTATAAATTCTGAAATTGCCAAACGGTTCAAAATTTTCAAATTAATTGACAATTATTTTTTTTTAACTCTCATCATTTTTTTTTCAGCATTTAATCCGATAGTGTCTTTTGCACAAAAAACTTCAGGGTTTGAATTAGACAGAAACAAAAAAACTCTTTTAGATAACCCATCTAATAATTGGAAATTGGAAATAAGTGAGCAGAAAACAGATACAATAAGCTATACAGAAGTGAAAGACAGCGCAACATTTAAGCTAATTATTTCAAATACCAACGGATGTAAAGATTCTTGTAAAATTACCTTTAAAGTTGCTTCACATGTTAAATTGTCAACCTACTACACCTTAAATCCAGGTTTCTACGGTGAAGTAAATGGGAAGGAATGTTCTAATGGTGAAAAAACAGACGCTCTTATAACTAGATTATTAGATACCCCATTTGGAAGTATGGTTGTTGGCAAACCTGGACATTCAATTAAAATTACGAAAGACAAAGCAAGTTGTTTAATAATGAGAATGCCAGGAAATGGATCTGCAGCCATTCTCCCACCAGTAGATCAAATATTTGATTTAAAGTGTAATACAACAATTCCAATAAATTCGAATGAGCGATTTAAAAACACGTTGTTAAGCGAAACAATTGCCTTAGGATTTAATTTAAGATTAGATGCTACTCTTGGAGAATTTATTATTCCAGATACAGCATTTACAACAATCGGTACATTAGCTGGATTAGATGGAAAATATGGGACAAAGGATGACATTCCTCAATTTACATCATTAATTACCGAAACGGTATCGCAGTCCGTTATAAATTATTTGAAATCAACCTATTCAAGCGCGTCGGTTGCTAATTTATTTGATCTTGCAAATAATATATTAGCAGGCCAACAAAACACCGGACTAAGCTTATCCTCTACAATTAAGGCTTTAAATGCAATTAACGAGGGATTTTCCGGGTGTAGATTTATATCGGTTCCTGTTAAATCTATTTTAGCTAGCAAAAATAAAAGAGACAATTTCAATGGAATTCAAATAAAAGCTTACATAAATCCATTTGGCCATACTGCAACAATTGAAATGTTTTCAAAAAATGATTCGAATGTAAGTGTAACTATCAATTCGATTACGGGGTACAAAACAGAAGAATTATTTAATGGGATTTTAAAATATGATGAACCAAAAACGCTTGTATTTAATGGCAAAAACCTTCCAAACGAAATGTATATATACAAAATCAGCACTAACGACAACCTTTACTCCGACAGAGTAGTTTTACAAAAGTAATTACCCATTATTTTTCAAAAAAAAGATCTTCCGAAAAAGCGGAAGGTATTTTTTTATTTAAGCTAACCGAGTTTAAAAAAATCTAGTTGACTAACTCCGTTCATCATTTGTAAAATAAAAGCTCCTTTTGTCATTTCATTTTTAGACTATTCGTAATTAATTCTATTTTTACAAAAAATATAATAATCTAAAAATGAACAGAAAAATCTTTAAAAAAATAATCTCGACAAGTATAGCAATACTTATTGTATGCTTTTCAAACTTGTATGCGCAACAAACTCCTAAAATTTATAACTATGATAAAGCTATTAACGATCCGCTTAATGCCCGTATTTATAAATTAGATAATGGCTTAACAGTTTACATGACTGTATATAAAAATGCACCACGCATTCAAACATACATTGCAACCCGTGCAGGTAGTAAAAACGACCCTAAAGATGCAACAGGATTAGCTCATTATTTGGAGCACATGCTTTTTAAAGGAACTGATAAATACGGCACCAAAGATTATGAAAAAGAAAAAGTAGAACTTGATAAAATTGAAGCACTATTTGAAGAATATCGTAAAACAACTGATGAAGCAAAACGTAAAACAACGTATCATCAAATAGATAGTATATCATGCTACGCATCTACATTTGCAATTGCTAATGAATACGATAAAATGTTATCTAACATTGGTGCAAAAGGAACAAACGCATATACTTGGCTTGAACAAACTGTTTATGTGAATGATATACCTTCAAATCAACTAGATAAATGGACTACTATTGAAGCTGAACGTTTCCGTAATCCAGTAATGCGTTTATTTCATACCGAGTTAGAAGCTGTTTATGAAGAGAAAAACAGAGGCCTGGATAATGATGGAAGTAAAGCTTGGGAAGCCCTATTTTCAGGATTATTCCCCAACAACACGTATGGTTCTCAAACAACAATTGGCACAATTGAGCATTTAAAAAACCCTTCTTTAACCGAGATCAAAAAATATTTCAATACCTATTATGTACCCAATAATATGGCTATCTGTCTTTCGGGAGATTTTGATCCAGATACAGCAATAAAAATGATTGATGCCAAATTTAGCAGTTGGAAAAGCAAACCTTTGCCTACTTACCAACCATACATCGAAAAACCAATTACTGCTCCAGTAGTTAAAGAAATTATTGGACCTGATGCTGAAAACATTATGCTTGGATTCCGTTTTCCGGGAATTGCAAGTGCTGATGCGGATATGATAATACTGCTAAATAAAATTTTATCGAATGGCAAAGCTGGTTTAATTGATTTAAATATTAATCAACAACAAAAAGCTATTGATGCAAGTGCTTTTGATATGGAAGTAAAAGATTATTCTACGCACATATTAACGGGTTCGCCAAAAGAAGGGCAAACATTAGATCAAGTAAAAGATTTATTGCTTGAACAAATTGAAAATGTAAAAAAAGGAAATTTCCCAGATTGGTTATTAAGTGCCATTATTACGGATATGAAATTACAACAAACAAAAATGTATGAGCAAAATCCCGCTCGTGCAGATGCCTTTGTTGGTGCATTTATTACAGGTATAGCCTGGCAAGATCAAGTAAATACCATTGAGCGTTTATCGAAAATAACCAAACAACAGATAATGGATTTTGCTAAGACAAATTACACAAACAATTATGTAGTAGTTTATAAGCGTACAGGTGAAGATAAAAATGTACAAAAAGTTACAAAGCCTGTTATTACTCCTGTTAGCGTTAACCGAGATGCGCAAAGTGATTTTGTAAAAAGGAGTATTAACACTTCGATAAAAGATATTGAACCAGTATTTATTGATTACAATACGGACATTAAAAAATTTACTACTAAAAACAACATTCCTGTTGAATACACATTTAATACTGAAAACAAAACATTCGAGCTGTTTTACATTTTAGATATGGGTACCAACAATAATAAAAAAATAGACGTTGCTGTAAACTATTTGAAATATCTTGGAACAAAAGATTTATCGGCTTCAGCAATGCAACAAGAGTTTTACAAATTAGGTTGTTCATTTGATGTGTATTCGGGCGAAGACCAAATTTGGGTAAGTCTAAGCGGATTGACCGAAAATATTGAAAAGGCAACTAAATTATTCGAGAGCTTGTTAGCTAATGCACAACCAAATGACGAAGCACTTAAAAATTTAGTATCTGACATTTTAAAAAAACGAGATGATGCCAAATTAAATAAAAATGAAATTTTATTCAGTGCACTTTCTGCTTATGGTAAGTTTGGTAAAAATTCGGCTTACACCAATATTTTATCTAGCGATGAATTAAAAAAATTAAAGTCAGAAGAATTAATTTCAATCATTAATGGTATCACTTCGTATGAGC
>CANCPZ010000100.1 GCA_947380175.1 Bacteroidota bacterium
AATTAAATTAAATTAAATTTTTGTCTCAAAAAAGAACGTAAAAAGAGCACATATTTTTTTGAGTCCGAAATTCTAATACGCGTATTCATTACTTTTTCTGGAGCTGTTTTCTGTATTTTTTTGAATAGTGAAACATAATAGACATAAGCTAAATATACACCAAGTTGAGCTTTAGCTGGTAGTAATTTAATCCCTCTTAACCCAATGTCAAAATCTTTTTGAATATCAGCTTCTATTTCTTTTTTTGTTTGAGAGTTAAATGAATTAAGGTCAAAATCAGGGAAATAAGATCTTCCAAGTGTATGTATATCTGCTTTTAAATCGCGTAAAAAATTTATTTTTTGAAAAGCAGAACCTAATTTCATTGCATCAGGTTTTAATTTTAAATATTGTTTTTCATCGCCTTCAACAAATATTTTCAAACACATTAATCCAACAACTTCAGCTGATCCTAAAATGTATTTTTCGAATCCTGCTTGGTTGTATTTGTTTTCATCTAAATCCATTTTCATACTTCTTAAAAAAGTATCTATCAAATCAATGTCAATATTGTATTTGTTTACGGTATCCTGAAAGCTATGCAAGATAGGGTTTAAACTAATTTTGTCTGAAATAGCATCGTTCGTGTCTTTAATAAAACGATCTAATAAATATTTTTTATTATTTGAATGAAAGCTGTCAACGATTTCATCAGCAAATCGCACAAAGCCATAAATCGCATGTATTGGCATGATAAAATCTTTATGCAATAAACGTATTCCCAATGAAAAAGAAGTGCTGTAATTTGTAGTAACCAATTTACTACAATCATAAGAAACCTTTTTATATAAATCTTTCATTCCCAAACTACTAATATCTAAATCTTAAATTTTTTAATTATTTCTTTAGCCACAATCTGTCCTGAAATAATCGATGGAGGAACTCCTGGTCCTGGAACAGTTAATTGCCCTGTATAATATAGATTATCTAACTTTTTGTTTTTTAATGATGGTTTAAATATTGCCGTTTGTTTTAATGTATTTGCTAAGCCATAAGCATTACCACCAAATGAATTGTAATCTTTTTTAAAATCATTAATAGCATAACTCCTTTTTACAATAACATGTTGCTTAATTGTTTGACCAGTTAAACTTTCTAATCGCTCCATCATTATGTTAAAATATTTTTCTCTAATTTCTTCAGTGTCTTCAATATCTACAGCAATTGGAATTAAAAGTACCAAATTTTCCATTCCTTCCGGAGCTACAGATTTATCTGTTTTTGATGCACAGGTAGAGTAGAAGAGAGGTTCGCTCGGCCATTGTGGTCTGTCATAAATTTCTTCAGAATGAACATCGAATGATGTATCAAAAAATAAATTATGATGTTCTAAGCCTTCAATTCTTTTATTAATTCCTAAATAATACATTAAGCAGGAAGGTGCCATTTTACGTGATTTCCAGTAGTTTTCGGAATAATTTCGGTATTTCTCTTCCAGTAAATTTTGTTCTACATGATGATAATCTGCGGAAGCAACAATTATATCAGTTTCAAGTTTAACACCATTAGAAACAACGCTTTCAGCAATTCCGTTTTCTATATTTATTTTTGAAACTATTTCTCCTGTTTTTATTTTTACGCCCTGCTGATTAGCAATTTTCACCATTGCGTCAATAATTTTAAACATGCCCCCCATTGGATACCATGTGCCTAAAACAATATCCGAATAATTCATCATGCTATATAATGCAGGTGTTTCATTAGGTTTTGCTCCTAAAAATAAAACAGGGAATTCTAATAGTTGTATTAATTTTTCGTTTGTAAAATGTTTACGGATATATTTACTGATAGATTTAAATAAATCCATTTTAAGGGCCGCATTTAAAATGCGTAAATCAATAAATTCGAAAATACTTAGGCTTGGTTTGTGAACAAAATCACTCATGCTCACATTATATTTGTATTCAGCTTCAGCTAAAAAATGTTTAAGTTTTTTGCTGCTTCCTGGTTCATATTTTTCAAAGAGTTTGTAAAATTCATTTAAGTTTGCAGGAATACGCAATACTTCTTCTTTACTAAAAAAAACAGCATAAGATGGATCCAAACGGATTAAATCATATTGTTGTTCAACAGTAGTATTAAATTGAGAAAAATAATTTTCAAAAACATCAGGCATCCAATACCAACTTGGTCCCATGTCGAAAACAAAACCATCTATTTCTAATTTTCGGGCACGACCACCTATTTCGGTGTTTTTTTCGAGTAATGTAACATCAAAACCTTTTTTTGCTAAAGAGCTAGCTGCTGATAATCCTGCAAAGCCTCCTCCTATAACTATAACTTTTTTTTTATTCAATTTCGTTTTATCTATCATCCCGATTTTGTTTCGAGTGTTGTTATTTAATTTGTTAGTGCACTTTTTTTAACTCTGATATTGTTTTTGTTGCGTCTTGTGACGAAAAAATAGTATTGCCTGCAACAAGTACATTAGCACCGCATTCAATAAGTTTAGTGTAATTGTTCATGTCTACACCACCATCAATTTCAACCAATGCTTTTGATTTAGTAGCACGTATCATTTCTTTTAAAGTAGAAATTTTATGATAGGTGTTTTCAATGAATTTTTGACCTCCAAAGCCGGGGTTTACGCTCATAACACAAACTAAATCAATGTCAGCAATAATATCAATTAATAAATTGCTTGGTGTATGTGGATTAATAGCAACACCCGCTTTCATCCCTAAATCTTTAATGGCTTGAACGGTTCTGTGTAAATGATTACATGCTTCTAAATGAACGGTTAAAATATCAGCTCCTGCTTCTTTAAAAGTGCTTAAATATCTGTCAGGATCATTAATCATTAAATGAACATCCAATGGTTTTGTTGCATGCTTTTTTATTGCTTTAATTACTGGAAATCCAAACGATATATTTGGCACAAACATCCCATCCATAATGTCTACATGAAACCAATCGGCTTCACTTTTATTAATCATTTCAACATCACGTTGAATGTTAGCAAAATCAGCCGACAAAATTGAGGGTGCTATTAAATGACTCATATGAAATGTTATATAGTAATAAAAAATTCAAAACAAAAGTACAAAAAATGACGAAATGGTTATTACTATTTTCTTTAGTGGATAGTAATTGATAAAATTAATTTTCTATTTCAGTAACTCAACAATTCTATTAACAGCTTCTTGATTTTCGGGGAGATTATTAGATGATAATACTTTCCTTTTTTCCTTGTTTGTAAGATGCCAGCTTAAGGAAATATGGTCATTTTTATCATTACGCAATTGTAAATCAATAAATTCAATTTTTGTTTTACACCATAAATCAGCTAACTGAATTAGTTGGTTTTGGTTATAATCCTGTACTTCAAAATGTGTTCCATAGAAACTGCCCATTGGTCGGGACAGAGCTTGAATTAATGTTCCTGAAGGGTTTTCATCGATAGGGATATTTTTATGTTTATCTCTAATTTGTATGATTACAATGCCACTTGTGTTTTTTGAAATCCAGTCATTGAAAGTACTGATAAATTTTAAGCTTGTTTCAAGGCCGTAATTATCTCTTAGTCCAGCATCTTCAACCTCAATACGTGGTTCAGCAGGTAAAGATACAAGAGGTGATATGTATGGGAATGTTGCACTCATTCTCAATACACTCGTAAATAATGTTTTTGAAGCATTTTGTTGTTCAAAAAAGCGAGAATATTCAATGGCATCAAAAAGTTTATTATATCTTGTTTTAATAGTTCTTGAGTTTTGAGTAAGGTATGAAATAGGTTGGGGGGAAATCAAAAGTTTTCTGCCATCATTTACTATCGAAGGAGAAAAAATCATCATAGGGATATCTGCATTAGCTTCTGGAACTGCATAATCTGATAATCTTTTTTCAAAAACATTATTTGTATTTTCTTCTAATTTTTGTTCGAGTGCATACCCTCTATCTTTTGCATATTTTTGTCCATCCAATTTAAACCATTGCATCGGAAACAACCATTCGCTGGTAGCAATTTTAAATGTAATAGGATTTAAAATATCTTTTGAGATATTAGTTAAATATTTGAAATCATAATAACTCGATAATTTTTTTGTTTGTTTTTGCAAGTACAATTCACGCAGATAAGCAGCGCCAACCATTCCACCTGATGAACCAGTTATAAGTTGCATTTGGCTCAATAGTTTTCCGTTAAGTAAACTATCAATATGTTGCAATGTGTAAAATGTCCACAATGATGAACGTAAACCTCCACCACTAGTGTTAATTAGAACCAATTTGGGCTTTTTGAAAGGTTCACTTAATGATGTGTTTTTTATTTTCCATTTATTTAAAATTGTTAATGTTTTGTATATATCATCGTTTAAATTTTTATAATTTAAATCATCTTTTTTAAAAGTATCGTAGCTATAAATAGCTTTCTTTTTCGAATAGTCTAGTCCATAGGCATGGTTTTCAATCGATAAAATTTTAATTGAATGGATGTAATTAAATGCAAATAAAAATAAAAAAAAGATTATCGTCGACCAACCTCTAAACCACCTATAAAAAGAACTAAATAACATGATGAACATGGTAAATAAAAGGAAAAAACTTGCACTAGCTGGAATCTGAAATACATTCGTATCACCTAAAAAACCCAATATAAGTAAACTGATAATTGAAATTAATTGAAAAATAAATGCAGAATGATGATTTCTTTTTAATACATCTTTCAACATTTCTTTCTTGTAGTGTTGAACAGATCTTACTAAGCGTATTTTTGTAATTGTACTAAAATACGTTTCAACATACCAGTCGCGAGCTTCTTTTATTAATTTAGGATTTCGCTCCCCTGTAATTTTAAAACTAATTGTTTTTGAATTTAATGGAATTTCATTTGGATGTTGTATTCCATAAAGTTTAAATATATCCTTGCTCGCTTTATAAAAATAACTCAGTGACAAAATGAAAAAAATGAAATTACCAATTAAAAAAGATAAAACCATCATCAGTATTTTAAATGTAGACATTATGTCTTCGCCTTGTAAGAAAAAATATATTTTAAAACAATAGGAAGTAATAAATATTAGTGGAATCACAGAATTATTCAAACAGTATTTCATAAACGGAAATCGCAAAGATGCAAGGAAAGGAAACCGATATGCATTTTTTATAAAACTGGAAATGTTGTAGGCCATTATATATCCACCACACGAAAATCCTACAATAGAATAAGATAAAAAACCGATTCTGTCGAAATATTCAGGTCCTAAAAATAAATAAGCAATACCGTAATTCGACGCTATATTGTTTGTAATTATTCCAAAAAATAAAACCCAAAATAAAACCAATATTATATTCTTTTTAAAATCAAGTAAAATAAGGCGAAAAGGAAAAGAGTAAAATACCCTTCTAAAGGATGGGTGTTTTCGTATTGCTCTATTTACTAGTGTTACAAAGTTCATTTTTTATGTATGCTTTTAAATATAATTTTAAATTTGAAATTACATTTTCTCATTTACAATTTTCAAAATCTCATTTTCTAATGCTTGAGTTTTTTTCTCAAGTAAGGAGCCTTCGTAAATAAGTTTTTCTGTAAAGGATTTATCGGTTAATCCAGTTGCATTTATTTTTACATTTAAAAATGCTCCCATTACTGCCGACCTTGCACATAATGCACCAACGCCAGCATCCGTTACTGAATTAGGATTCCCGATTTCAGCCATTGCTTTTATCACTTCCATCGAATCAAAACATAATTGCATTACCTTAAAAGGTACTTCTATAGCATATTTAGTGGCTATTTGTATAGCTTGTGTTCGTGCTGTTTTTTCTTCATCAGATGATTTTGGTAATCCGAAAGCTGTCATAATTTTATTGAAAGCGTTTGTATCTTCATCTACCAATTTCAATAATTCATTTTTATAATACTGCCCCTTTTCAGCCCAATCAGAAAACTCTTTACAACGATTATCCCATCCAGGTTTGTGTGATGATAAGTTTGCTACCATTGTTCCCAATGATATCCCTAATGAGCCAACATAAGCTGAAATAGAACCACCTCCAGGTGCAGGGCTTTCACTTGCTGTTTCATCTGCAAATTCAGTCAAATCCATTTTTATTAAACGAAAATTTGAATCATTTTTTAATAAATATTCAATGATTCGTTCTTCTGGTTTGAAAGGAGATAATTCATTCAAGCCAAGAGATTTAACTGCTATTTTAATTAATTCTTTTTCTGAAACTCCTGTTGAACGATTTTGTTTTTCTAGAAAATATTTTCCAGCATCAAGCATTGATTTTAATGGAACTAATCCAACTAATTCGGATCCAGTAACTCGTATACCTCGTTCTGTAGATTTTTTACAAACTTCATCGAATGCAATGTGAACGGGTGTTATATTGATATTAGTTAGGTTCATTGAAATTTGAGCAACACCATATTCTTCAATATACCAGCCAATTGCTTTTACAAATTTTAAAGAGCCTGGAATACTAATAGGATTGCCTCTTTCGTCAGTTACAATTTTTCCTGTAACGGGATTTCCTTCTCGTTTAACGCGCCCAGCTTCTCGCACATCAAAAGCAATAGAATTAGCCCTTCTTGTTGAAGTGGTGTTTAAATTAACATTGTAAGCAACTAAAAAATCTCTCGCACCAATAACAGTTGATCCTGATTTTACGGAATGTTCAACTGGACCAAAATCTGGTTTCCATTCTGGCAATTTTATTTTTTTAAAGAAGCCTTCGTATTCTCCTCCGCGGATTACAGAAAGGTTATTTCGTTCTTTGTTTTTTTGTGCAGCTTCATATAAATAAACTGCAATGCCAATTTCTTTACCAACACGTTCGCCTAATTTTTTTGCATATTCGGCAGTTTCTTCCATTGTTATTCCAGCAATCGGAATCATCGGACAAACATCCGTTGCTCCCATACGCGGATGTTCGCCTTTGTGTTTAGTCATGTCAATTAATTCGCTTGCTTTTTTTATCGCAAGAAAAGCTGCATTGACAACAGCTTCTGGATTGCCAACAAACGTTACAACTGTTCGGTTAGTAGCTTTACCTGGATCAACATTTAAAAGTTTTACACCTTCTACAGATTCAATTTCATTGGTAATTTGTTTGATAATGTTTAGATCGTTTCCTTCAGAAAAATTAGGGACACACTCAATTAGCTGATTCATTTTGAGTTTAAAGTTTTAGTTTAGAAATTAGTTTTTATAAGCTTTAATAAAATCGGTTACCAAATATGCAATTAATTTTCCGGTTTTGTTATCCGTTTTAATATGAGATAAAACAGGTGCGGCTTCCGAAATATGTAAATAAGCCGCATTGGCATTTTGTGCTACCCAAGTTACATATTGCCTCGCTTGGTTAGCACTAATTCCACTTGAAGTTTTTGCACTAGAAGGGATATTTTGAATGGTATCCATATCTAATTCAATTCCGCAATACGTATCATTTGTAAAGCTTATCGCTTTCATTACAGCTTCTTTGAAGATTAACTCTTCGCGAATAAAAATGTCTTCAAAGCTTGTAAAATTAATAGTTGTCGAGTTTTTTTTTAATTCTTCCATTACTGATTGGGAACTATAATTTTCGTGTAATCCAACGATAGCATATTTTTTTAAGAACCCTTCGTTAAATGCATAGCTAAAACCATTGCCACTATGTCGCCCTTCTAACGGCCTAAAATCAGAGTGTGCATCACAATTAATGCAGTTTATTTCGGCCGATTTTATTTTTTCGTTTTCAAATAATCCCTCTGCCGTACCTTTAATATTGCCATAGGAGTTATTGTGCCCACCACCAATGATAATAGGCGTTTTCCCCGATTTTATTATTGTTTTAATTATTTCTGAAACTCGTTTATCAACTTCAGAAACTAGTTTTCTTAGTACTTCATTACTTGCATTTTCTGACTCCTTCATTAAGTCATTCATTTCAATATGACCTAATACTAATAGTTTATTACCATTTAAAAACTCATTACTTTGCGTATTCAAGATGTTAATCAAAGCAGGTTGCCAAGCAGTATGAGCACCACCACGTCCATAGTTTGCTCGCACACCTATATCCTCAGGAATACCTAACAACACAAATTTAGCTGATGAGTTTTTAAGTTCATCAGTTAAGTTTGTGGAATTAATTATTTGAACTGATTCACCTAATTTCGTTTCACCTAAACGTTTACGTGTTAGCTTTTGAATTTGATTTTTATCGTATATTTTTAGATGCATAATTTTAAAGCCAGCAAAATTTAATAATGTATTATTTGATTAATTTCCCATTTATAATAACAGTTTCAATCAAATTACTTCCAAACGAATAAGGAATAAATGCATAACTTGGAATTTCTTTTGTGATAAATACATTTGCTTGTTTTCCAATAGCAATACTACCATGCGTTTTACTTAAATCCATAGCATAGGCGCTGTTTATAGTTGCTGCATTAATAGCTTCTTCAGGAGTTAATTGATATTGGATGCAACAAATAGAAATCGCGAAATTCATATTGCCACTAGGGCTACTTCCCGGATTAAAATCAGAAGCTACAGCTATTGGTAAACCTGCGTCAATCATTTTTCGAGCAGGAGGCGATGGTAAACTTAAAAAAAAGGCAGCACCTGGTAAAATAGTGGGCATTGTATCCGAGTTTTTTAATGCTTCAATTTCTTTGTTACCAACAAATTCTAAATGGTCAACACTAATTGCTCCAACTTCAACACCAGCAAGTACTCCACCAGAGTTACTTAATTGTTCTGCATGAACTTTTGGAACCATACCATATTTTTTACCAGCAGTTAATATTTCGATTGTTTCTTCTTTAGTAAAATAATTTTGTTCGCAAAAAACATCACAATAATCTGCCAATTTTTCTTCAGCAATTATTGGCATCATTTCATTAATTATTAAATCAATGTATTTGCGTTTGTTTTTTTTGTATTCTTCTGGTACAGCATGTGCACCAAGGAATGTAGCTTTTATAGTTAAGGGGGTTAGTCCTTTTAATTTTTTAATAACCCGCAGCATTTTTAGTTCAGATTCAAAGCTTAAACCATATCCGCTTTTAATTTCGACAGCGCCGGTACCTTGAAGTGTGATTTCGTACAAACGTTTTAATGCACTTTCAATTAATTCATCTTCAGTTGCTTCATTCATTTTTTTTGCTGAATTTAAAATGCCACCGCCACGTTCAAAAATCTCTTCGTAAGTCAATCCATTTATTCTATCGACAAATTCACTCTCTCTGCTTCCGGCATAAACAATGTGTGTATGACTATCGCAATAACTAGGCATAACAATTTTATCAGAAGCATCGATAATTTTCAAATCAGTCCAATCGGAAATGCCTTCCCAATCTTCCATCTTTCCAAAACCTGCAATTTTATCATCCTCTATCGCAAGCCAGGCATCGTTTATGCAAGGTAGGTTTTTCATATCCTTTCCAACAATTTTCAATTGCGGATTTTCCTCTACTTGAACTAATTGTTTTATGTTTTTAATAAGAATTTTCATTTCAGTAAATTTTATTGCTGAAAGATACTAAAA
>CANCPZ010000101.1 GCA_947380175.1 Bacteroidota bacterium
TGATAAGTCCTTGTTTGTGTTATACCATCCATCTTCGCAGTAGATTAGATTTTCTTTGCTTTTTATTGTTGTTGGTCCATTGAAATAAGTAATTTTTGAAGAAGTGTTGTAGCGCATCGTGTCGCAATTGATAATAAATTGAGGTACCGTTTCTCCGGGTGGTTGATTGATTAGGACTACATTTTTTTTAAAACTCAAGTCATTTGTTTTTCCAAAATAATATCCTTGATTGCTTGTAAGCACATTTTCTTTATTAATTATTTTTGCATTTGTAGTGTAATAACCAATACTTGTAGTCATATCATAGTTTAAAACATCTGTAAAAAGTTGCATATCACCTTTATCTAAAACTACATTTTTGGTAATGATTGCTTTTTTAGTATTGCCATTGTAATTTAATAAATCACCATGTAAATGAATACTGTCGCCTTGTTGAACATGCACCCGACTGAATGCATCTAATGAATTATTGTTGTAAAAATAAGCGCTGTCACAAAACATTAAAACATTGTCTTGTTTAAATTGCACATCACCAATAAGTCGTTTGGCGCCATTACCTAAATTTTTGTCGAATTTTAATGAGCCTGCATGTATTATTTCAACTTTTGTTACGTTGGTTTTAATAGCGCTCTGAGAAACAGATTGAAGTGGATTAGAATAAAAATATAAAATAAATATAAACCGAAACACCCTAACAGGTTTTAAAACCATTAGGGTGTTACCGATTGTATATTTAGCGCAGTTGTTTTGCAAGGAGCAATGATTTTAAACTAATTCTTTTTTACGCATTAATGTTTGTGTTCTATCTGGTCCAACAGAAACAATAGAAATAGGTACACCAATTTCTTTTTCAATAAAATGGATGTATTCGTTTAGTGCTTGAGGTATTTCGGAAACATTGTGTAAGCCAGTTAAATCTTGATTCCAACCTTTTAATTCTTTGTAAATTGGAGATAACAATTCGGGCGAACAATCATATGGTAAAAAATCAATTTGTTTGCCGTTATAGTTATAATGCGTACAAACTTTAATGGTTTCAAATCCACTTAAAATGTCGGCTTTCATCATCATTAATTCGGTAACACCATTAATCATTACGGCATATTTTAATGCCGGCAAATCTAACCAACCAGTTCGTCTTGGGCGTCCGGTAACCGAACCAAATTCACGACCATTGTTACGGATTTTATCACCTGTTTCATCAAATAATTCAGTAGGGAATGGACCGCTTCCAACACGAGTGCAATAAGCTTTAAAAATTCCAAAAACATTTCCTATTCTGTTTGGAGCAATTCCTAAACCTGTACAAGCTCCTGCACAAATAGTGTTTGAGGATGTTACAAATGGATACGACCCAAAATCAATGTCGAGTAAGGAACCTTGAGCCCCTTCAGCTAAAATAGCTTTATTGTTTTTATAAGCTTCATTAATATAATGTTCACTTTCAATTTGCTGTAATATTTTTAATGATTCAATTGCTTTAAACCAATCAGCTTCAATTTCAGCTAAAGTATAATCAAAGTTATGAAAGCTTAATAATTGTTTGTGTTTTTCAACTAATGCATTGTATTTATCTTTAAAATTAGGAGAGTTGATGTCACCAATTCGTAAACCATTCCTGCCTGTTTTGTCCATGTAAGTTGGACCAATTCCTTTAAGTGTAGAGCCTATTTTTTCTTTTCCTTTAGCAGCTTCCGAAGCCGCATCTAGCAAACGGTGTGTAGGTAATATAAGGTGTGCTTTTGTGGATAATAACAATTTTGATTTTACGTCAACCCCCATTTTTACTAAGGCATCAATTTCTGCCATTAACACAATAGGATCTATCACCACTCCATTACCAATAATGTTTATTGACTTGTCATGAAATATTCCTGATGGTATAGTACGTAATACATGTTTAATGCCATTAAATTCTAGGGTGTGTCCTGCATTTGGACCACCTTGAAAACGACCAATGATATCATATTTCGGGGTTAGTACATCTACAATTTTCCCTTTTCCTTCGTCTCCCCATTGAAGACCTAACAATACATCTACTTTCATGTTACTCTATTATAAATTTATTTTTTTATTTTGAATGGCATTACAATTTATTTAAAATTGCTATTCCTTGCTCAATGTTTTCACTAATGTTAAATATGTTTCCCAATTTTGTTATCAAAAGTAATTCGGATATTTTTTTATTTACGCAACAAATAGCTAAATCGCCACCAGCTTTGCGCATTTTTGTAAGCACATTTATAAAAATGTTTAAACCACTACTGTTAAGGTAGTTTAACTCGTTAAGATGAAATAAAATTTTAGTTTCATTTTTTGAAATACAATCGTCAACATCTTCAAGCATTTTGCTGGCTTGTTCCTTATTAATTAATTCTCCTTTTAAGGAAATTATAATTATGGAATCTTTTTTATTTATGATGTATTCGAAAGTCACTCGTAATTTAGTTAGATACTTTTTTATGCACGCAAGTGCTATTATTCTTTAGTCGATTGCATTTTCCATAAAAAGTAAGTGAATGGTTGTTGATTGTAAATTGTAAAATATCTTCCGCTGTTTTTTGTATTTGCTGAATTCGTGGATCACAGAATTCAAATACTTTTTCGCAATCCTGACAAATCAAATGATCATGTTGTTTAAACTCATGCGATCGTTCGAACTGAGCTAGGTTTTTTCCAAACTGATGTTTTTTAACAAGGTTGCAATTAAGCAATAATTCAATCGTGTTGTACAATGTAGCACGGCTTACGCGGTACTTTTTGTTTTTCATATGAATGTAAAGCGACTCAATATCAAAATGGCCATCGTGTGAATAAATTTCGCTTAAAATAGCAAATCGTTCGGGTGTTTTTCGATGACCATGATTTTCAAGGTATTGTGCAAAAATTTGCTTAACAGTTTCTTGTGTATCAACAGTTGGCATTCCGTTTTTTATTTTGAGGTATAAAAATACAAAAAAATAGTGTAGCTGTTTTTTTTTCTATTAACAAAAAAAATAGCTCAAAAGCATTGCTAATGAGCTATTTTAATATGGCTTTTGTTAAAAATTAGTTATTGCCATCTAATCGAATAACATTAAGCACACCATTTACTTTTTTGAGTTTTTTCATTAATTCGGTTAAATGGTCGGTATCATGAACAAATACCATAACCGTTCCTTCGAAGGTTCCGTCATTAGAATCAAAACTGATAGAGCGCATGTTAACATTTAATTCATTCGAAATAATTTTTGTAATGTTATTTACTAAACCTACTTCATCAATCCCTGAAATTTTAATGCCTGCTAAAAATGAAATTAATTCCTGACTAGTCCATTTTGCTTTCACAACGCGGTATGCATAGTTTGATAGCAATTGAATTGCATTTGGGCAATTTACTCGATGTATTTTAATGCCTTCATTAATTGTAATAAAACCAAATACATCATCACCCGAAATTGGTGTACAGCAAGGCGAAAGTTTGTAATCAATTTTTTGCATGTTTTCACCTATTACCAATAAATCGGATTTGCCCCTAGCGGAAGCCACCATTTGTTCTAGTGAAGGAGCTGATTCGGCTTTTTTAATACTGCCTAAACGGTGAACTATTTTACCTTGTTGTTGGCTAAAATCTTTTAGATGTTTCAGGTCAATATTGCCAATCGCAATTCTATAAAATAACTCCTGACTAGTGTTTAATTTAAAATAGGTTGCAAGTTCATTAATGTTAGAAACCGTAAAATCAATTTTAAGATGATCGAATTTTCGTTCTAAAATTTCCCGTCCATCTTCAGCAATTTTTCTCCTTTCTTCTTTTAGAGCATCTTTTATTTTTCCTTTGGCACGAGCGGTAACAACATATCCAAGCCAATCTTCTTTTGGTACTTGTTTTTTAGACGTAAGTACTTCAAGTTGATCGCCACTTTTTAATTTATAGCTTAATGGAACAAGCTTGTGATTAACCTTTGCCCCAATACATTTTTCGCCAACTTTGGTATGTATATCAAACGCAAAGTCTAGCGCTGTTGCGCCAATAGGCAGTGTTCGCATATCTCCTTTGGGAGTGAACACAAAAATTTCTTCCGCAAATAAGTTCAATTTAAAATCATCCAAAAACTCCATTGCGTTTTCTTCTGGGCTCTCAAGTATTTCGCGAATTTTTCGTATCCAATCGTCTAGCTGACTTTCATTTGCACTGTCTTTGTATTTCCAATGAGCTGCGTATCCTTTTTCAGCAAGTTCATCCATACGCACTGTACGTATTTGTACTTCAACCCATTTACCATCTGGCCCCATTACTGTGGTGTGCAAACTTTCATACCCATTTGCTTTTGGTGTAGATACCCAATCGCGCAAACGATCAGGACTTGGATGATAAAAATCTGTAACAATAGAATATACTCTCCAGCAATCTGTTTTTTCATTTTCTGGCGGAGTATCAATGATTATGCGTATTGCAAATAGGTCATAAATTTCATCAAACGTTACGTTTTTTGTTTTTATCTTATTATTGATGGAATAAATTGATTTTGGTCTGCCTAGAATTTTAAATTTTAAACCTTGTTCCTCCAAAATTTCTTTGATCGGTTCAATAAATTTTGAAATAAACTTTTTACGTTCTTGCTCCGTATCTTTTAAACGTTGTTGAATTTCATTAAACACTTCGGGTTCAGTATATTTTAAACCCAAATCTTCCATTTCAGTTTTTATGGCATTTAAACCTAAGCGGTGAGCTAAAGGAGCGTACAGATAAAGCGTTTCAGATGCAATTTTTAATTGTTTGTCGCGCTTCATGCTTTCCAATGTTCGCATGTTGTGAAGGCGATCGGCTAGTTTTATCAGAATTACGCGTACGTCATCCGAAAGTGTGAGTAGCATCTTTCTGAAATTTTCGACTTGTAACGATGAGCTTTGATCAAATACGCCAGATATTTTTGTTAATCCATCAATGATTTTCGCTTCTTTTTCGCCAAACAATCTTCTGATGTCATCCAGTGTTGTTTCTGTATCCTCCACAACATCATGCAATAAAGCACAAACTACGGAGGTTGTACCTAAACCTATTTCTTCAGCACAAATATGAGCAACCGCTATTGGGTGATAAATGTATGGCTCTCCCGATTTTCTGCGCATATTTTTATGAGCCTCAAGCGAAATTTCAAACGCTTTTCTTATAAGCAATTTGTCGCCTTTTTCGAGTGTTCTTTTGCAAGCAGAAAGTAAGGCTCTGTAGCGTTTAAGAATTTCTTTTTTTTCGGCTTCTAAATTAATTACAGGTTGTTCTTTCATACAATTATTAAATAATAATAAATCAAACGTAACTATTTTTTTCTTGTTTTTTTAGATTCAAAAATTGTGGAGGTGTTCATTTTTAAAATTACTTCAGCAGCAATTCTTTTTTTTTAACCCCAAAATCTAAAATACGATCAATAAAATCGTAGGGTTTATAACCATTTATTGCCGTTTGGTGAAAGATGCACGTTGCAGGTGTCATACCTGGCAAAGAATTTACCTCAATAAAAATAACATCTATTTTAACAGCATCATAAATTCTTACAAAAGCATCAATGCGTGTATAACCATTAATGTTTAGCAGTTTTGCTGCAGCCTCTAATGTTTGTTTTACTTTGTCAGAAATTTGCTGACGTTCTTTAATATCTTTCGAATAGCGCGCAGGTGTAATATTTTGACCTTGTCCGGCTAAAAATTTTTCTTCTAAAGATAAAACTTCGCCTTCGCTCAATGCTTCAGATGCCTCAAATACTTCATAGATTATATTGCCTTGAGAATCATATTTTGTAAGCATTCCTCCAGTTATCTCTAAAAAGTGTTTGGCATCTTTTTTCGAAATTAATTCTTCAACAAGTATGGTGTTTTTTCGAGGGAACTCTTCTTTGTCTTTAATGTGTAATATGCTTGCAGCCGAGTTATCCATGTTATCCTCTTTACGGAAAATTAAAGTTGCAAACGCTTCAAACTCTTCAATAGTTTTTATTTTTTTTACTGCTGATGAACAGCCATCATCAACTGGTTTAGCAATAAATGGGTAATGTATGTTTTCTTTAATGGTGTTTAATACCTCATTTTTATTTGTATTCCAGGCGTGTTCGGTTACTAATAAATGTTCGGCAACTAAAAATCCGTTTTGTTTTAAAATTTCGTTGGTCCGATATTTATCAATTGTAATTTGCGAACTCTCTACTCCCGAACCATTATAAGGTAAACCAACGCGTTCTAATTTTGCTTGTACAGCACCATCTTCACCTGGTCTACCATGCAATGCTATAAAAACACAATCCACCATTTTAGCTAAATCTTCATAGCTTAATCGCTTTGGTTTTGCAAGGTTATCTATGTTTGAATATTTTGTAGTAATAGACTTACATTCCGTAATAATTGTGTTTACTAAATCATGAATTTTATAATTCTCAATTTTATCTTTTATATCATCGGCATTATCCTTCAATAAAATATTTACTGGAATTTGATACATGATATGTTCATCGGTGTTACCTGTTAAAAATACTGGAATAGGTTCGTACTTAGCCGATGACGCTAGTTTTTCATAAATATTTCTTCCACTTTCAACTGAAATGTGTCGCTCCGAAGAGTATCCACCTAGTATAACAGCAACTTTAATTTTAGTTGTTGTGGCATTTTTATCTTGGCTAATTGCATTATCCAATGTATTTAATAAGCCATCATGTGTACCTGCATTTTTGCAAGCAATAATGCGTTGTGCTAATGAGGTGCGAATAATGTAGGTCAAAAATTGAGAAGGATTTAAGCCTATTTCAGCTGCTTGATGGAAGAAAAAAGAAGAAGGCATCATACCTGAAGTGGTATTCGGATCATTTAAAAAAATATTCCCTTCTTTCGAAATAAAGCCATCAATTCGTGCATATACATCAAAACTTAAAGCATAAAATAGTCGTTCACATTCTTTGCGTATTGCTTCTATTTGCCCGTTTGGAATATCAATGGGTGTTATTTTTCGTGATAAGCCAGGTAAATATTTTGAACGGTAGTCAAACAATTCTTTCCCTTTTCTAATTTCAGTAGGAGGTAGGGCAATTGCTTTTCCTTGTTCATCTTGTGCAACAATACACGAAAATTCTTTTCCTTCAATAAATCCTTCAATTAGCACTTTGCTCTCACCATCAAGCGATTCAAGCACAGCACCTTCTTTTTCATTTTCAAAAAGCGTATCTAAATAATGTATTAAATCAGCTGGATGATAAATTGTTTTTTTATCAGGATATGCCGAAGTCCAAATGCACAAAGGCATTCCAATTCCTTCGCGGATGTCTGCAAGTTCACGAATTAAATTTATTTTTTCGGTTGAAGAATAATTTTTCCATTCGGTAGCATCTATCCACTCTGTGAAAAGCGCTTTCCCAACAGCTTTCATCAAGTCATAATTATCATCGTTATGAAGTATTGTTATTCCAATAGAAGAGCCTTGATTCGCTGGTTTTACAACCATAGGAAAGCTTATTTCTGCCTTTATTTTTTGCAAGGTCTCACTGCATTTTCCGTCAATAAAATCTGCTCTGTCAATTGTGAAAAATTTCGGACTATTAAATCCGGCATTCACCATCAATCGCTTTTGAACGCTTTTATCGATGCCTATTGCAGAAGGTAATATACCTGAGCCAGAATAAGGAATTCCTAAATATTCAAACATTCCTTGAATTTTCCCATCTTCACCAAAAGGGCCATGTAAACATAAAAAGGCAAAATCGAATTGGTTTTTTAATTCGTTTGGTTCCAACTTTTGTCCAATTTTATTAATCATTTGAACTTGCTCTTCTGGAGTAAGTTTTCCAATTTGTTCTGCATAAATTTGGAAATCTCCTTCTTTTGTTGGAATAAATTCGGCAGGAGGATAAAAATCGCGAACACTTCCTTTGTAAACAAATTCCCAGTTTAATAAAATAAAATTCCCAAAACTGTCAATAAAAATAGGTGCTGCATCAAACAACGATTTGTTTAAATTGTCATATACTGTTCTTCCTCCAGCAAATGATATTTCGCGTTCTTTCGAAAAACCTCCAAAAATAATTCCTATTTTTATTTTCATACATATCAATCTGAACCCTATCTATATCAGAAAGGGTGTGGTTATAGTTGTTACAAATTTAAAATTAAGAAATGGGAATTTTAATGATGGCGATTCAAGTATTCAACAAGTTTATTAACTGCTAACGCGCGATGACTGATTTTGTTTTTTTCGGAAATATTCATTTCAGCAAATGAGGTAGTAAAACCATCAGGTAAAAAAATAGGGTCGTAGCCAAAGCCACTCGATCCAGCTTTTTCAGTTAAAATGGTTCCGTTTATGATTCCTTCAAACTGAATTTCTTTATTATCAATAACCAATGAAATAATTGTTTTAAAACGCGCTTTACGATTAGTTATACCATTCATTTCCGAAAGCACTTTATCCATATTGTCGTTTGCATTTTTACTTTCGCCTGCATATCGAGCAGATAAAACACCGGGTTTGTTATTTAATGCGTCAATTTCTAATCCTGTATCATCAGCAAAACAATTGATGTGATAGTTGTTGTAAATGTAAAATGCTTTTTGAGCGGCATTGCCCTCAATGGTAGCTTGTGTTTCAGGTATCTCTTCCAAACAATTTATGTCATTCAAACTTAATAACATAATGGTATTAGGTATCAGTTGTTGAATTTCGATTATTTTATTTTTATTGGCAGTAGCAAAAACTAATTCAATCATTCAGCGGTTTGTGTAAAATTTGTTTAACGTTTAATGAATTTTTTCATTAGTAGTTGGTTGTTGTATTCAATCTTGAATACGTACAATCCTGAGTTTAATTCGTTTGTATTTACCGTTAACATTTGTAAGCCTTCAGGTATAATTCCGGAAAAAACAGTCCTTGAAATTTCGCCTCTTGCATCATACAAAACTATTTGTAAATTATTTTTAGAAGGTATTATCAATGGTAAGGTTAAAAAATCGTTTGCCGGATTTGGATATGGATCCAATGCATCAAATGTCGAAACATCAACTGCTTCGCAAGCTTCGTTGTTGTTCGCGTTTATATCGTCAACGCCATTTGGTTTTAACGCAGTAACGCAAACAAAATGTTTAGAATCGGTTAAGTATATAGATGTTGTTAAGGTTTGCTGATCTATGCCAGAGGCAGCTAATCCTTTGGTCCAGTTTTCTTTAATTCTTGGACCATTATTTATGCTTACATACAAATCAAGTGAATCGATATTAACAGTGCCTAAATTATGTAACTTGGCTATTACATTTAAATAATTATTTTTTAAAATAGCAGTTACATTTTCTACTGCAATATCTAAAATCGGTTTCGAAACGTGTATCGAATCTGTTTTGGTTTTGGTGCAACCAAAACTATTTGTTTCAGTTAGCTTAATTTGGTAAACAAGCGTATCCATGTAAGTATGGGTTGGATTTGTGGAAGAGTTATACGAATTATCACCAAAATCCCAATTCGAATAAAGCGCGCCAGAACTTGTATTTACAAAAGTAACTGCCAA
>CANCPZ010000102.1 GCA_947380175.1 Bacteroidota bacterium
GCGGGGCAGGAATCTAAAATTGATGTGGTTTTTAATAGTGAAGGAAAATCGGGCTTAGTTCAAAAAACAGTAACGCTCGTTACAAATTGTAATCCAAGTACTAAAATTTTAACTATATCATCTACCATTATTGTTCCTGAGGAAGAGTAGTTTGTGCTGATTTGTTGATTTATAAATGCCCTTTGAAAATAAAAAATAACAATAAATATAATTAACTAAAACAATTAACAATTAAAACCCCAAACAAATGTTACAACAATTAGGTCAGTTTATTCCATTAATTTTAATTATCGTAGTATTTTATTTCTTTATGATTCGTCCTCAGTTAAAGAAATCAAAAGAGCAAAAAAAATTTCGTGAGAACATTAAAGTAGGTGATAAGATTGTTACTATTGGAGGTATTCATGCTAAAATAGCTGAAATACAAGACACTACTTTTATGATTACTGTAGAAGGTGGTGTGAAGCTAAAAATTGAAAAAAGTGCTGTATCAATGGACTCTTCTTCAATGATTGGCGCTGATCAAAAATAATTTTATACTTTATTTTTTCAGCAATTCTAATAATTGTATTTTTTTATAAAATCATTTATAGTTTTTTATAAAAAAGCGTTGAGGAAATATAACTTAACGCTTTTTTTTTTATTTTAAAAGCATAGTTAAATTTGTATAACCAATAAATTGAAAAATTGAATTCGTCAATCTTTAAAAATAAAACAGTAGATGGAAAAGAAAGGGTTCGTATGAATAGACGGCTGTTTACTTTTTTAATCTGTTTATTGCTTTCATCTTTTTTTTGGTTAACAATGTCTCTTTCAAAAGAATACACAATAACTTTAGCTTTCCCTGTTAAATATACAAATCTGCCAAAAGATAAAATCCTTTCTTCTAATATATCCAAATCAGTTGAATTGGATATTAAGTCAAAAGGTTTTAATTTATTGTTAAATAAATTAAAACAACAAAAAGATACGTTACTAATTGACATTAAAGACTGCAAGCCTTCAGGATTTAAAAATCATTATTATTTAAATACAAATTTTAAAATTGAAAAAATTACTAAGCAATTTAGCAATGATATAAAAGTTTTAAAAATTAATCCAGATACTATTTTTATTGATTTTACTAAAAAAGTAACTAAGCGCGTTCCTGTAAGATCAAAAATTTTAATTGATTTTGACACACAATATCAATTAAAAGATTCAATCGAATGTATGCCGACTTTTATTAATATATCAGGTTCTTTAGAGGATATTGAAAAAATTAATTTTGTAGAAACTGTTCCTGTGAGTCTAACTAAAGTAAACAAATTTACTAAGTTTACGCTTTCTATTTTGCAAACATCTAACCTGAAAATGCTTGAAATAAACCCTTCTTCTGTGGAGATTAAAATAAAAGTCTCCAAGTTTACGGAAGGAAATCTAGAGTTGCCAATAGAAATAACTAATTTGCCGAAAGGCTATAATTTAAAAACCTTTCCCGATAAAATTCAGGTAAAATATAATATTGCATATGCTGATTTTGAAAAAATTCATTCAAACCAATTTAGAGCAGTTGTTGATTACAAAAAAATTGAATCAGGAAGTAATAAACTGAAAATTAATTTAATAAAATCACCACAAGGAATTAGTAATATAAAGTTGAGTGACGAAAAAGTAGAGTTTATTATTAGAAAATAAATTTATATGATTGTAGTAGGTATAACCGGAGGAATTGGCAGTGGTAAAACAACTATTAGTAGCGTTTTTGAATTGTTAGGGGTTCCCGTTTATTATGCTGATGATGAATCAAAAAAAATTATAAATGATGACACAAAGGTTTATGATGCTATTTTAAAAACTTTTGGAGAGGGTTTGAAGGATAATGAAAATAACATTGATAGAAAAAAATTATCCGAAATTGTATTTAAAAATCCAGAGAAATTAAAACAATTAAACGAAATAGTGCATCCAGCTGTAGCTATTCATTTTGAAAACTGGCTTAATAAAAAATCAGAAAACCACTATGTATTAAAGGAAGCAGCCATTTTATTTGAAAGTGGTGCATATAAAAAAACGAACAAAGTTATTGGTGTGATAGCTCCGTTAGAGCTGAAAATAAAAAGAGTTTTGCAGCGTGATGATATTACGAGGGAGCAAATAGAGCAACGTGTGAAAAACCAACTGAGTGATGATGAAATTAAAAGCAGATGCAACTACATTATTTATAATGACGAAATTGATTTGGTAATTCCTCAAATAAACAATATCCACAATCAACTGATGGCATTGTAAATTGTTTTTATTGAATGAATTTTTTTCGCTAATTTTAAATCGTTATTTTTAAAATATAAATTTTATTATGGAAAATCAAAATCAAGGAGTCCCAAACAACAGCAATGTTAATCAACAGTTTTCGCAACAGATAACTCAACAAACATTACCAAATTCTACTGCAGTTTTGGTTTTAGGTATTATATCGATAGTTGGCTGTTTTTGTTATGGGGTAATAGGTTTAATACTTGGAATTATTGCTATTGTATTATCTTCTAAAGCAATTACTTTGTATAAAATTAATATTGGTACATATACAGAGCAATCTTACAATAATATGAAAGCAGGGCGAATTTGTGCTATTATTGGTTTATCATTATCTGCAGCATACCTAATATGTATTATTATTGCTTTAGCCTTTTATGGAGCTTTGTTTTCAGCTATTCTTGGTGGAGGTAGTTTGCTAAATCATTACTAGTATATTTTAACTGTTTTTAAAAGATAGTTTTTCTACTATTTTTATTTTTTCAAACAATGTTTAAACTTGTTAGTTGGCTTGAAAATCACTTGATGACTTGTTATTATAAACAATTATCTGGTTTCGATTGCCCTGGATGTGGTATGCAACGTTCATTCCTTGAGTTACTTAAAGGTAATCTGATAAAAAGCTTCTATTTATATCCTGCGCTATTACCAGTAATTTATACATTGCTATTTACATCCGCTCATTTGGTATTTAAATTTAAAAATGGGGCAACGAATATAAAATATTCATTTATTATTACCATTTTGGTGGTAATCACTAATTACATAGTAAAAATCGTACAATGAAAATATTGAGTGCTGCTCAACTAAAATTACTTGATTCGTATACTGTTGAAAATAATAATATTACTTCAATTGATTTAATGGAACGCGCCGCATTGCATTGTGTTAAATGGATAGAGGAGCGGTATGATAAAAAAAATAAATTCCAATTGTTTTGTGGCCTAGGAAACAATGGTGGCGATGGTTTAGCTATTGCTAGAAATTTACTTGAAAAAAATTATCAGGTTGAAGTATTTGTCATCAAACATTCAGATAAATATTCAGAAAATTTCATTATTAATTTCGACCGTTTAAAAGCAATCAAAAACGATAAATTGATTTTATGTGAAATAACTTCGTTTGACCAATTGAACGGCATTTTGAATTTAACCACTGAAAGTGTTTTAATAGATGCTATTTTTGGAAATGGATTAAATAAAACAGTTGGAGGTTTTGTTGCCGAAATTATTTCATTCATAAATACTATTCTTTTACCCGTAATTTCAATTGATATCCCATCAGGTTTATATTGTGATAAATTAAATGAAGCTACCGATCCAATTATAAGAGCCAACTATACCATTACTTTTCAGTTTCCGAAGTTGTCATTTATGTTCGTCGAATCTTCAAGATATATAGGTGTTTTTACTATATTGGATATTGGATTGAATTCGGGATTTTTATCCCAAATAAGCACTTCTAATTTTTTTATTACTAAAACTGATATACTTAGTTTTATGAAAGTGAGAAATAGGATTTCTCATAAAGGGAATTTTGGTCATGCGTTAATTGTTAGCGGAAGTTATGGTAATATGGGTGCAGCTGTTCTTTCATCAAAAGCATGTTTAAGAGTAGGCGTAGGATTACTAACAGTTCATGTTCCTAAGAGAGGCGTTAATGTTATCCAAAATTCGGTTCATGAAGCAATGGTAAGTATTGATAATGAAGAGGCTTTTGTTGCCAATAATATTCGTCTAGAAAAATACAATGCAATTGGCGTAGGTCCTGGCTTAGGAATGGAAAAGCAAACCCAAAATGCCTTAAAATTAATTATTCAAAATACGCATGTGCCAGTTGTATTTGATGCAGATGCGATTAATATATTAGCTGAAAACAAAACCTGGCTATCATTTATTAAACCTGATAGCATTTTTACACCTCATCCAAAAGAATTTGAAAGACTAGTGGGGAAAAGTAGAAATAGTGAGGAGCGATTAATTCTGCAAAAGAATTTTTCCATCAAATATTCTTCCTATGTAGTTTTTAAAGGAGCTCATACAACAATATCTTGCCCAAATGGTGATGTTTTTTTTAATTCCACCGGAAACCCTGGTATGGCAACAGCTGGAAGTGGAGATGTTTTAACTGGGATTATAACATCCCTTTTAGCGCAAGGTTATACATCCCTGCAATCTTCCATCTTTGGCGTTTATTTGCATGGTTTGTCGGGTGATTTTGCTTCACAAGAAAAATCAGAAGAATCAATTATAGCTTCAGACATTGTTGAAAATATATCAGAAGGATTTAAATTTTTGTGGTCAAACAAAGAATAAAAGATTTTTTTGTCCGATTTTTATAAATAGTGTTCGCTAAGCCAAGACTATTTAGCATTTACGTATCTTTGTGCCCAATTAAAAAAATAGAAATTGAAAACAAAAACGCTCAAAAAAAACAAAGTCAATGTGGTTACACTTGGCTGTTCAAAAAATATAGTTGATAGTGAGGTTCTGATGGGGCAATTAAAAGCCAATAATTTTGATGTGCAACACGAAAGTACCGATGAAGATTCAAGTATAATAATTATAAATACTTGTGGATTTATTGATAATGCAAAGCAAGAAAGTATTGATACCATAATACGATACGCCAATGCAAAGGAAGCTGGTATGGTAGATAAGGTTTATGTTACCGGATGTTTGAGCGAACGATATAAGCCTGATTTAGAAAAAGAAATACCTAATGTTGATGGCTATTTTGGAACTCGCGAGTTACCTCGATTATTAAAAACACTGAAAGCGGACTATAAGCATGAGCTTGTTGGAGAGCGACTTTTAACAACTCCACATCATTATTCATATTTTAAAATTGCTGAAGGTTGTGATAGACCATGTTCATTTTGCGCTATTCCATTAATGCGAGGAAAACATGTTTCAAGAACCATTGAAGATTTAATAAAAGAAGCAAAACATCTTGCTAAAAATGGAACAAAAGAGTTGATGCTTATTGCACAAGACTTAACATATTACGGTTTAGATATTTATAAAAAACGAAATTTATCGGAGCTTTTAAAACATCTTTCGGATGTGGATGGTATTGAGTGGATTCGTTTGCATTACGCATTCCCTGCCGGTTTTCCAATGGATGTTTTTGATGTAATGAATGAAAGAAATAATATTTGTAAATATTTAGATATGCCTTTGCAACACATTACCGACAATATGTTGAAGAGTATGCGTAGAGGAACTACCAAACAAAAAACGATTGATTTAGTAAATGAAATAAGAGCAAAAGTTCCAGGTATTGCTATGCGAACAACACTAATAGCGGGTTATCCAGGCGAAACAAAAAAAGATCACGAAGAAATGTTAGAGTGGATTGAACAAACCCGTTTTGAACGTTTAGGTATTTTTGCATATTCGCACGAAGAAAACACACATGCTTATTTGTTGAAAGATGATGTTTCAGCAAAAACAAAACAAGCAAGAACAGAAGCTGTAATGGCTTTACAGCAAGGTATATCGTTAGAATTGAATCAACATAAAATTGGGCAAACATATAAAGTTTTGTTTGATAAAAAAGAAGGCGATTATTTTATTGGTCGGACCGAATTTGATTCACCTGAAGTTGATAATGAAGTGCTTGTTAAAGCAGATAAGGATTTTGTTCGCATTGGAGATTTTGCAAATGTAAAAATTACGTCAGCCGAAGATTATGATTTATATGGAGAAGTGGTTGATTAATTATTGATGATGCAAACACTTCAACAGCTACAATCAGGGAAATTAAAAGGGCTAAAGGAACTTAAATTAGCTTGTAATTTAACCGAGTTCCCAAAAGAAATTATAGATTTATCAGATACATTAGAAGTATTGGATTTGTCTAATAATTTATTGTCAGAATTACCCGATGATTTTAGTAAGTTAAAGAAATTAAGGATAGCATTCTTTTCAAATAATTTATTTACAATTCTTCCAACTATTTTGTATGATTGCCCTCGTTTAACAATGATTGGATTTAAATCGAATCAAATTAAAACGATACCTGAAAAATCCCTACCAATAACAACTCGCTGGTTAATCTTAACAAACAATCAAATAGAAAAAATTCCTGATTCAATTGGCGATTGTGATAAGTTACAAAAAGTAGCTTTTGCTGGAAATAAAATAAAAGCACTTCCAGAATCAATGTCTAATTGTAAAAAACTTGAACTACTTAGGATTTCAGCCAATCAATTAAATGAAATTCCAGATTGGTTATTGCATTTACCACGATTAAGTTGGTTAGCTTTTTCTGGAAATCCTTGTTCTTTTAAATCAGTTTTTTCTGAAGAGCTAACAGAAATTCATTGGTCGACACTTCAATTAAATAAAATACTTGGCGAAGGTGCATCTGGTGTTATTTCAAAAGCCACATTAACTAATAAATCGCTTCAAAAAGCAGAAGTTGCCGTTAAAATTTTTAAAGGTGAAGTTACTAGCGATGGTTACCCGCAAGATGAAATGAAGACTTTTATTGCAGCTGGAAAACATCAAAATTTAGTACCTTTAAAAGGGAAGGTTATTGGGCATGAAGAGTTTAAAGAAGGCTTGGTTTTAGAATTGATTCCGCCAAATTATAAAGTGCTCGGTAATCCACCATCGATGGATAGTTGTACACGAGATGTATATCATCCTGATTTACAATTTACAATAGCACAAACACTTTCTATTTTAATAGGAGTAGCTTCTGCTGTTAAACATCTACACGATAAAGGTGTTTTGCATGGCGATTTATATGCGCACAATACACTTGTTAATGAAGATGCGCATGCATATTTTGGTGATTTTGGTGCGGCTACATTTTATGACAAAAAAAATAAATCAAATGCCGAATTACTAGAACGTATTGAAGTTAGGGCATTTGGTTGTTTGATGGAAGATTTAATTGAAAGAGTAATTGTTGAACCAAAATATTTAAAAGTTAGTACGTCTCTTACTGATTTAAAGGAAAGCTGTTTGATTGAAGATGTTTTAAAACGAAAAAAATTTGAACAAATCCATTTTTTTTTAGAAGAATTTTCGACTTTTATTTCAAAATAAAAATTTTACAACTTTCCTTCCAACATCATTAACTTAGCTTTTAAAACAATGGTTACGGTTAAACTATCTGTAATTTCGCCTTTTTCAACCATTTTGTATAAATCATTAAAATTAATTTTACGGACTTCTAATTGCTCATCATCTTCGGGATGCGATTCTCCAAAAGTTAAATCTTGCGCAATGTATAAAACACAAAATTCATCACTTGCCGAATTACTCAAATGCATTTCTTGAATTTTCGTCCATTTATTGGCTGTAATACCTGTTTCTTCAAGTAGTTCGCGTTTTGCCGAATCTATTGGTGCAACATCCCATTTGCCGCCTCCTTCAGGAATTTCCCACGAATATTGATTTATCGGAAAGCGATATTGCCCTACAATCCAGGTATTATAGTCCTTATCAAGAGGTAAAACCCCCAAAGCCATATTTTTAAAATGAACAACCGAATACGTTCCAGGATTACCATTTGGATTTAATACATCATGCTTTGTAACACTTATCCAGGGAGATTCATGTACCATTTCAGATTTTAAACTTGTCCAAGGATTTTTGTGTTTTTCCGTATTCATTGATGAATTTTTTGACAAATTTAATTAATTGCTCTTTATAAATGAACTGTTCATCAAGCCAACAAAATAATTAACTTCGCAATTCCTATATGTGCTTCACTAAATCTAAAATAAAGCTAGCAAACACAAAGCAATTTTCTAAATTGATTATTGATTATATCAATGGTGATGATACATTGCGAAGATTCTATTCGTACACACCTAAATTGGAATCATTTAAACAGGTAATTGATGATAGGAATAAAGAAACAATTAATCGTTTAGTGCTGGTTAATGTTTTAAAAAATCAATATTCAAGGATAAAGGTTGATGCATTAGTTTCCAATAATATCGAATTACTTCTAAAAGATAATTCCTATACCGTTTGTACGGGGCATCAGTTGTGTTTGTTTACTGGTCCATTGTATTTTATTTATAAAATTATTTCTACAATTAATCTTGCACAAGCATTAAATAAAAAATACCCAACCAACAATTTTGTTCCTGTATATTGGATGGCTTCAGAGGATCACGATTTTGAAGAAATAAAAAGTATTCATCTTTTTGGGAAAAATTTAAATTGGGAAAATCATGCAGCTCAGGGTGCTGTTGGAAATATTAAAACGCAATCGCTTCAATTAATGATTGATGAATTAAAGCAAATTGTGGGTGAATCTGAAAATGCAAAAGAATTAATAACACTTATTGAAAATGCTTATTTACTCAATACTAATTTAGCTGATGCTACCAGAACTTTTGTAAATTCATTGTTTGCTGATTATGGTTTAGTTATACTTGATGCAAACGATAAACAATTAAAAGCTCAGTTTTCCGAAATTATAAAAAATGATATTTTTAATAATAGCAACTTTAAAATTGTTAATGAAACAATAGTTGAGTTGAATAGAGTAGGCGTAAATGCTCAAGTAAAACCTCGTGAAATTAATTGCTTTTACATGCTTGAAGGTTTGCGTGAACGAATTATTTTTGAAAATCAAACATACAAAATCAATAATTCAGAAATTACTTTTTCTAAAGATGAACTTCTTTCAGAACTTCACAATCATCCAGAACGATTTAGTCCTAATGTAGTGCTTCGTCCTATTTATCAACAAACAATATTACCAAATTTGGCATATATTGGTGGGCCTGGCGAAATAGCTTATTGGTTGCAATATAAAGCAATGTTTGATTTCCATAAAGTAAATTTTCCAGTTTTAGTTCCACGTAATTTTGCATTACTAATTGATTTGAAATCAATTCAACAAATTCAAAAACTTGGATTACAAACCATTGATATATTTAATGATGTTGAATTGTTAATAAAAGAGTTTGTAAATAAAAATGCAGGAGCATTAATTTCATTGAAAAACCAAGAAGATAAAATGTCAGAAATTTTTGAGGAAATTTCTACAAAAGTTTCTATAGTAGATGTTACATTGAAAGGAAGCGTTGATGCAGAGTTTCAAAAGACTTTGAATGGTTTTAAAAATATAGAAACAAAATTACTAAGAGCAGAAAAACAAAAACAAGAAATAGCTATTAATCAAATAAGAAAAATTAGAGATAAGTTTTTACCAAA
>CANCPZ010000103.1 GCA_947380175.1 Bacteroidota bacterium
TGTGAAATAAAAATGTATGTAAAATTAAACTCGCGTTTAAGTTCATTTAAAAGATTTAATACTTGGGCTTGAACAGAAACATCTAATGCTGAAACAGATTCGTCACAAACTATAAATTTAGGCTTTAAAGCCAATGCACGAGCGATACAAATACGTTGGCGTTGCCCCCCAGAAAATTCATGTGGATAACGGTAAAAATGCGACTCGTTCATGTTTACCCGGTGTAACAATTCCATCACATGTTCTTTGCGTGCTTTATCGTTTTCTAAAATACCATGTACTTGCATGGGCTCCATAATGGCTTGCCCAATCGTGATACGAGGATTTAAAGACGAATAAGGGTCTTGAAAAATGATTTGAATATCCTTACGAATTTTGCGCATTTCCTTATTTGAAAGCTCGGTAAGACTTTTACCATTAAAAATTATTTTACCTTCTGTTGGTTCTATCAATCGTAATAACGTTCTACCTAATGTAGTTTTTCCACATCCCGATTCGCCAACCAAACCTAGCGTTTCTCCAGGGTATACATCAAAGCTAATACCATCAACAGCTTTTACAAAATCAGTTGCTTTGCCAAACATTCCTTTTTTAATAGGAAAATATGTTTTAATGTTTTGTAATTGAAGAAGTGGTTTTTGTGCAAACAATTTTTTTTGAGATTCTGCCCGTTCCGCCTTACTGATAATTAGTTTATCTGTTACTTCAGTAACTGATTGACTGCTTTCAATTAGTTCGCCCGAAATGCTAGTTTGCATAAAATCTGAAACAGTTGGTAACCACTTCAATCGTTTATTCAATGGAGGCCGGCAAGCTAAAAGTCCTTTTGTGTAAGGGTGTTTAGGGTTCGAAAATATTTCAAGAACACTGCCTTGTTCTACAATTTTACCTTTATACATTACAACCACTTTATCAGCAAGCTCGGCAATAACACCTAAATCGTGTGTAATAAACATAATGCCGATGTTGTGTTCGCGTTGCAGCTTAAGCATAAGTTCAAGTATAGTTGCCTGAACGGTAACATCTAATGCTGTTGTAGGTTCATCCGCAATTAAAATGTTTGGCTTGCAACTCATGGCCATAGCAATCATTACACGCTGTTTTTGTCCACCCGAAATTTGATGCGGATAACTGTCAAAAATATTTTCAGGGCGCGGTAATTGTACTTCTTGAAATAAACTAATGGTAAGCGATTTTGCCTCTTTTTTAGAAACTTTTTGATGTAATAAAATAGCCTCCATTACCTGGTCACCACAGGTATATACAGGGTTTAGCGAAGTCATTGGTTCTTGAAAGATCATGGCAATTTCATTGCCTCGTAATTCTCGCATTTCTTTTTCAGAAATTTTAACAAGATCAATCGGTCCAAAATTGTTCGAATGATAAATAATTTGACCGCCTGTAATTTTACCCGGAGGATTTGGAATTAATCGCATTACAGAAAGTGAAGTAACCGATTTTCCAGACCCTGATTCGCCAACAATACCAATTGTTTCACCTCGTGAAAGTGTTAGAGAAATATTGTTAACAGCTTTGATTGTTTCATCTTCGGTACGAAATTCTGTAACTAAATTATTTATCTCCAGTAACATTTCTTTAGCCATCTGTGTATGCAATTTTTCAAAGACCGTTAAATTACACTTTGTAATTGAAATATACAAAATTGATATTTATAATTAGCGCCTCGATAGTCTTGATTTATGTGATTAAAAAGAGAATGAAACAGGGTTTGTCCTGGATTTTTTATTTACAAAACAATTGAAATGCAATAAAAATAACACCTTGAAAAACCATTGTCCCGTCAAGTAAAAAAACAAAAAAATACTCGTTTCGTTTGGCGTTGCTCATAAAAACTACAATCGAATTTATAATTGCAGTAATAATCAATGCAATAAAAACATTCAACAAAACCATCCCAAATACATATTCAATCAAAATTAGTATAGAATATACAATCGTAAAACAAAAAGCAATGTATCGCGTTTTTTTTTCGCCAAATTTTTGACTGAATGTAAAAACATTTTCTGCTTTATCTATTTCCAAATCCCTTATATCAAAAGGAATACAAATACCAATCATAAACACAAAACGCACCAGAATGTGTGTTAAATTGTTTGTAGTAAACGGGTCCGAATAACATAATAATATTGGAACTACGGCTGTTACCATTGTCCAAACAACAGCAAGTATAATTAATTTAAACCAAGGGTTTTTTCTAAGTTTTATAAATGGAGCAAAGTATGCAATTGATAAAATGAATAGTGGCGATAAATAGAAAATGATTTTTAATTCGTTAAAAAAGAGAGAGGTAAACACCCCTAAAAACCCTATACATGTTAATACTTTAATTAAATTTTGGTTTTTAAAAATCCATTTTCTGCGAATAGAATGCAAACGTAAATCACTTTTATTTGAATAAAAAATTCGTTGAAAATTGTAAATAAATAAGGTAGCAAAAAAAGAAAGTATCGAATAAAAAAAAAGATTGTTATTAATACCTAATTGAATAGCTGTGCTCTGAATTAAACAAACAGCCCCTAAAGCAATATATATATTGCCAAATAAAATAAAATCAAAAAAACGTTTTAAGTAATTCACTAACTACCTGTTAAACCTTTGCTATTTTATATCGGAACAACTATTTAAATATTGCCCAAAGACCAAGCCCTAAGCCTAGTCCAAACCCTCCACCAATTAACGATTTTAGTTTTCGTTTCTTTTTAGCTACCCTCTGGTAACCTAATACATATGGATTTTGCTTTAAATATTCGATATCTGAAACCGTTTCTTTTTTTATTTCTATTTTAGGAATACCAACAAGTGTGGTAAATACAAAAGGAACAATTGGACACAAGAAAAACCCTGTGGCGCCAGCACCTGCGCCTACAATAAAATTACCCCAAAACGCTGTTGGAGAGTTAAAACCTTTATAAGCATCCTGCTCGCCTTTAATAAAATAACGCATTTCTTCGGTTTTGAACTCATTGCCGATTAATGTATCGTATGTATAAATAAATCGTTCTCCCGTGTTGTTTTTTATGGAAAAAATCCGGTCATTATCAACGTAGGTGTTTTTTTTCTCATTTTTTGGATCAATAAAAGTAGTTACACCATTGGCTGTGTCAACAATAGAGGATATAACAACATTTCCATTAAGCAGTAAAATAGTATCTCTCCCAGATTCTTGCAAACTGTTTTTTGTTTCATCAACCCAGGTTTGTTTTTTTTTGTTTTTTAAATCAACCAAACTTGTTGCATCTTTAGTCGAGTCTGTACCCGTGGAAACAACTGTATTGTTGTTATCAAATAAAATAGTGTCTTTCTTTGTTTGAGAAAAGCTATTGTTTTGTATAGACACAATTAATAAAGCACAAGCGATAATTTTTTTAGACATATTTTAAAGGTAAAAACTTTTTTCAAATATAACCATTCTAAAAACACCTATTCTGTTTAATTTTTGTTCATAATTCCAATCAAACCAAAATCAATTCTAATTATATTTGCATTCCCTTAAAAATCTAACTATGATTACTACCGACAAATTTTTAAATCGCCATAATGGACCACGTGAAAAGGATGTAAAAGCTATGCTTTCAAAAATTAAAGCAAGCTCAGTTGACGACTTAATTAATCAAACAATACCGAGTGCAATTCGTTTGAAAGCGCCCTTAAATTTGCCTTCAGCAATGAGTGAATATGCTTATTTAAATCACTTACGTGACAAAGCTTCAAAAAATAAAGTATTTAAAACATATATTGGTTTAGGTTATAATAATACGATTGTGCCAGCAGTTATTCAACGTAATATTTTAGAAAATCCTGGCTGGTATACCGCTTACACACCTTATCAGGCCGAAATTTCGCAAGGGCGCTTAGAGGCATTGTTGAATTACCAAACAATGGTAATGGACTTAACAGGAATGGAAATAGCAAACGCTTCTTTGCTTGATGAGTCTACAGCAGCAGCAGAAGCAATGGCAATGCTTTTCAGTAATCGTTCGCGTGAGCAGGTAAAAAATGGAGCAAATAAGTTTTTTGTTTCTAACGAATGTTATCTACAAACAATAGATTTATTAAAAACGCGTGCTACCCCAATGGGTATTGAGTTGGTTATTGGTGATTTTAAAACGGCAAATTTTGATTCAAGCATTTATGGTGTGTTGATTCAATATCCTGCAATTGATGGTAACATTTATGATTATGCCGATTTTGTAAAAAAAGTAAAAGCGAATGGAACATCCGTTGCTGTTGCGGCAGATATTTTAAGTTTGGTGTTGTTAACTCCTCCTGGCGAATGGGGCGCCGATGTTGTTGTTGGTAATACCCAACGTTTTGGTGTACCAATGGGTTACGGCGGACCTCATGCAGCTTTTTTTGCTTGTCGCGAAGAATATAAGCGAATTATTCCTGGGCGTATAATTGGTGTTTCTGTTGATGCGCAAGGTAATCCTGCATTGCGCATGGCTTTGCAAACACGCGAGCAGCACATACGCAGAGATAAAGCAACATCAAACATTTGTACAGCCCAAGCCTTGTTAGCCATTATGGCCAGTATGTATGCAGTATATCATGGCCCTGTTGGTATAAAAGGAATTGCAGAACAGGTTCATTTTTCTGCTTTAGCATTGTCAAATAAATTAAAAGAATTAGGATATACAATTGAAAATGCTAGTTTTTTCGACACCATAAAAGTTTCTTTACCAAACGGTGTTTCAGAAGAAATGATTCATTCAATGGCTGTTGCTGCTCATATCAATTTCCGTTACGTTGATAATGGTTGTGTTTGTATTTCAGTGGATCAAACCACAAACTTCGATGACCTTAATGCGATTATCGACGTCTTTGCAAAAGCAGTAAATAAAAATTATACAAAGCTTACCGAAGAAATTGTTTTTAACCAAAAACCAAGAATTAACTATAGGCAATCACCCATTTTTTCTCATTCTATTTTTAATTCGTATCATTCCGAATCGGAGATGATGCGTTATATTAAACGTTTGGAGAATAAAGATTTGTCATTAACACATTCAATGATTTCGTTGGGTTCGTGTACAATGAAATTAAATGCTGCCGCTGAATTACTGCCAATTACTTGGCCAGAGTTTGCACATATTCATCCTTTTGTTCCGGTTGAACAAGCTGCTGGTTACCAAGAAATTATTGCAGATTTAGATAAATCATTAAGTGAAATTACGGGTTTTGCTAAAATGAGTTTCCAACCTAATTCAGGTGCTCAAGGCGAATATGCTGGCCTACTCGTTATACAAGCATACCACCAATCAAGGGGTGATGCACATCGTAATATTGCATTGATACCTACTTCTGCACATGGCACAAACCCTGCAAGTGCAGCAATGTGTGGCTTAAAAATTGTGCTTGTAAAATGCGATGAAAAAGGAAATATCGATGTGAATGATATGCGCGAAAAAGCTGTTCAACACAAAGATAATTTAGCTTGCTTAATGGTTACATACCCAAGCACCCACGGAGTATACGAAGAAAGTATTATTGAAATAACAAACATTATTCATGAAAATGGCGGTCAAGTTTATATGGATGGTGCTAATATGAATGCTCAGGTTGGTTTAACTTCTCCTGGAAATATTGGAGCCGATGTGTGCCATTTGAATTTACATAAAACATTTGCTATTCCCCATGGCGGTGGCGGTCCAGGTATGGGGCCAATAGGTGTTGCTAAGCAATTAGTCCCGTTTTTACCTTCGCATTCAATCATTAAAACAGGCGGAGAAAAAGGAATATCAGCTGTTTCAGCTGCGCCTTTTGGTAGCTCTTTGATATTACTTATTTCTTATGGATACATAAAAATGTTAGGAGGCGAAGGTGTTACAGAGGCTACCCGAATGGCAATATTAAACGCAAATTATATCAAAGAATCGTTAAATGGATATTACCCAACATTGTATACCGGTAAAAATGACCGATGTGCGCATGAAATGATTTTGGATTGTGCAGCGTTTAAACGCGATGCGGGAGTAGAGGTAGGCGACATTGCAAAACGTTTGATGGATTATGGATATCATGCGCCAACAGTATCGTTTCCTGTACACGATACGTTGATGATTGAGCCAACAGAAAGCGAATCGAAAGAAGAGTTAGACCGTTTTTGTTCAGCAATGATTTCTATAAAAAATGAAATAGATGAAATAATTTCGGGCAAAGCAGATAAAGCAGATAACGTAATTAAAAATGCGCCACATACAGCTAAAACAGTAATTACAGATGATTGGAAACATTCTTATTCTCGCGAAAAAGCAGTGTATCCTTTATACTGGGTTAGAGATGCTAAGTTTTGGCCAAGTGTTGCACGTATTGATAATGCGCATGGTGACAGAAATTTAATTTGTGCCTGCCCTCCAATTGAAGCATATGCAGAGGCTGTGACGGCATAAAAAATAAATTTATTTACAAAAAAAAACCTGCTTTAAGCAGGTTTTTTTTTGTAATAATTTTTCCTATTGTTTTGTAAAAGTTGTGGTAATTGTATAATTAACTCCTCCACTACCTGTTATAACAAAATCCCCTTTTAATGTTGTTGAGTTTAATAGCTCTATATTTAAATCTGAACTATCAATTGTTATAATAGTTTCAGTTGAATTAAAAAGCCAAGTCCCTGCAGTTGATTGTGGAGATGCCGGATTACATTTTAATACACCCTCATCATTTGTTGTTGTAAAATTTGAGTTGAATATTAAAATATCATCTTTATCACAAGCAGTCATTTGCGCATAAATATCTGTTACCATTATTCCATTTCCATTCCAATCTATTGCAGGATTAGATGTTTGTGCGGTTACTTTCCAATTTTTACCAATTAATAATTCTTTTTTTGTAGGTGCAGGAGTTGGAGTCGCTGTAGGAGTGGCTTCTTCCTTCTTTTTACAGCCTGTAATTGTTATTCCAATAGCTATACAAGCCATTGCAATTGTTTTGATTGTCATCTTCATTTGTTTATGTTTTAAATGTTTATTGTAATACAAATATATAAAAACTAACCACATACGGTTATGTTGGTTGGGTAAAAAATATTGAGTTTGGTTGTTTGTTATGGAAAAGACTAAACTCAATAAACTATTTGATAAGCGATTTGGGCTGTACGTGAAACAAAAGCGTATAGAAAAGAATTGGTCGCAATCAGACTTAGCAAGTCGAGTAGAAAATAATTTTCAAAACATTTCACGTCTTGAACGTGGTGAAATAACTCCCACATTATTTTGGTGTTATAAACTTGCAGAAGCCTTTGAAGTTGATTTATCAGAAATTATATTGGAATTTAACTTTAGTATTAAAGCAAAAAAATAAAAACACCTCCTATATACGAAGATGTTTTTTGCAAAATGCAAAAGTTAAACATAGTTTTTTAAATTAAAAGCTTAAACAAAATTTAAATTAATTGCTTGAAGTGCCTTTAAATAAATACTTATGAGAGCTTTTGTTTTTTCTCTCGGCGTTTATCCCACATATCAAACAATAAAATATTTACACTTTAAAAGCACTAATTGCGGTTCGTAAGCCTAATTGAAATCTACCACTTTCGGTTTGGATTTTTTGTTTTCCTTGTGATACACCAATCATTGAAATAACCATGTAAAGGATAATTAGATTTTTCATAGTGATGAGGTTTTAGAGGTTATATGTGTAAAACTATATATGGCTAAAAATATTGTGAAAGTAAAACAAATATTAAATTTGTAAGGAAATTTTTAGTTTAGAAAATAATAAAGAATCACTATTCATGCACTAAGATCACTAAGAAATATAAAATTATAACTTTCTGTTAGCTTAGTATCTGAGTGTAAATAAATAATATGAAAAATAATTCTCTCCATAAGGATTTCGACCGACAAAAATCTATTATTCTCTGGTTGCTTACCGGCTGTTTTTTAATTTATTTAATGGTTGTAATAGGAGGAATTACTAGGCTTACACACTCTGGCTTATCAATGGTTGAATGGAATCCTATTGTTGGCTCGTTGCCACCGATGAGTGACGCAGCTTGGCAGATACCATTTGAAAAATACAAGCAATCACCCGAATATCAACTTATAAATAATCAATTTTCCTTAGCAGAATTTAAATCAATTTACTGGTGGGAATATATACATCGCTTATTAGGTAGAACAATTGGAGTGGTATTTTTAATTCCTTTTTTTTATTTTTTAGTCAAGAAAAAATTTGACAAAGCACTATTAAAAAAAATGGTTGTGCTTTTATTTTTGGGCGCTTTGCAAGGCGTATTAGGTTGGTTTATGGTTTATAGTGGTTTACAAAAAGAACCACACGTTAGTCATTATCGTTTAGCAGCCCATCTTATAAGCGCATTTACCGTTTTTGGTTTTACTTTTTGGTATGCCATGGATTTAATTTATCCAACTGATTTGGAAGAAAATAAAATTTCAAAAAATGTAAAATGGTGGTCTAAAATAATGTTTAGTGCTATTGTTTTACAAATTATTTATGGTGCTTTTGTGGCGGGTTTAAAAGCAGGGTTGTTCTATAATACATATCCAATGATGGGACACTCTTTAATGCCTGAAACGGTTATGGCCTATGATTCATTTTGGAAAAACCTGTTAGAAAACCCTGCCGGAGTTCAATTTTTGCATCGCAACATTGCCATTATCGTTACTATTTTAGTTTTATTTGTTTGGGAAAAGTCACGAAAAATACAGCTTACAAGGCTTCAGCGTTCAGCATCTAACTTTATGTTAACAGTTGTAATAATTCAGTTTTTATTGGGAATAGTAACTCTTCTTTATTCTGTACCTGTATTAATGGGGGTTTTACACCAAACAGGCGCATTTTTTTTATTTGCCTCCTCTTTATTTTTTATTCACAGCCTTCGCAAAGCTTAATGATTGTTCATCATTTTTCCATTCAAAAGTTTCTATCATGTGATAGATGTCTTTTCGGATAAAATCAACTACAGGTGAAATAGAATCGGTATTTGGTACAGCATAAAAATATAAAGCACCTCGTATAAAATGTTTGGTGCTATCGGTTAAAAAAAACTGAATAGACGAAGCGGCGTTCCCTTCAATATTATAAACAAGACCATAAACCTTGCTTTTGGGTTTTGAAAAAGGTTGCTGTTCAATTCCAGATGCCTTTATTTGATGCTTGGTTGCAAGAGTGTAGGTTTGTTCTAAATACTCTTTAATATTGCCATTTACGGGCATATAACTTAAATGTAATGTTCCATTAAAAGTAGGGTAAACTAAATTTAACCAGCACGGTTGCGCGTTGCCATCTTTATCATTTACCATTTTTGAATACACAGGTATTTCGCAGGTAAAAGGGCATAAGGAATCGTATTTTACATATTTTTTTTCAGGAAAAGTAAGACGGAAATACGCTCTTGGTTTTGGAGCAATAGTATCGTCATCGCTACTGCCGCAGGAAATTAAGAT
>CANCPZ010000104.1 GCA_947380175.1 Bacteroidota bacterium
GAATGATGATTACTATTAAACATTTGTTCAAAAAGAAAGCAACAATAAAATACCCAGAACAAACTCGCGAATTTAGTGGGGTTTACCGTGGACAACATGTTTTAAAACGTGATGAAATCGGTGCAGAGCGTTGTACCGCTTGCGGCTTATGTGCTGTTGCTTGTCCTGCTGAAGCAATTACTATGACGGCGGCTGAACGTAAGCCAGGAGAAGAAAAATTGTATCGCGAAGAAAAATATGCAGCAAAATATGAAATTAATATGTTGCGTTGCATTTTTTGTGGTGATTGCGAAGAGGCTTGTCCGAAAGAAGCCATATTTTTAACAGATAGAAAAGTTGATAGTTACTATACTCGTAAAGAATTTGTTTACGGGAAAGATATTTTAGTAGAATCAAAAGAAACTCCTATTAATCTTACTAAGCGTCAATCAACCGATGTAAAAGACTTTAAGAATCATACTGAATTTGCACACAATCAAACATTCGATAATACTAAAAAAGTAAAAGTTGGCGGACATTAATATTTTCAAAACCAACAAAAAAATTAAATTATGATTATTACTTACATGTTTTATTTATTATCATTCTTAGCCATAATGTTTGGTTTAATGGTAGTTTTATCTAAAAACCCTGTTCATAGTGTTTTGTATTTGGTACTTACATTTTTTGCAATTGCAGGTCACTATGTTTTGTTGAACGCACAATTTTTAGCCGCAGTTCACATTATTGTATATGCAGGAGCAATTATGGTTTTGTTTTTATATATTATCATGATGTTAAATCTGAATAAAGAAGCTGAACCTCACAAAAGTCTTTGGATTAAAGCATCTGCAGCTGTTGCAGCGGGTTCGTTATTAGTTGTTTTAGTGGCTTCTATAAAAGGGACAGTTGCAATAACACCATCAAATGAATTTAATCCTAACATTGGTTTAATCGAAAACTTAGGGCAAACATTATTTAAAGATTATTTATTACCATTCGAAGTGTCGTCTGTTTTATTGTTGGCAGCAATGGTAGGTGCAGTTATGTTAGCTAAAAAAAGTATAAAGTAATATATAAACATGAGCATAATTCAAACAATTCCTATTGAGTGGTATTTATTTTTAAGCACTGTGCTTTTTGCAATTGGTGTATTTGGTGTGTTGTTCCGTCGAAATGCAATCATCATTTTTATGTCGATTGAATTAATGTTAAATGCCGTAAATCTTTTACTGGTAGCTTTTTCAAGTTATTTGTCTGATAGTAAAGGGCAGGTATTTGTGTTTTTTATAATGGCTGTAGCTGCTGCAGAGGTGGCTGTGGGGCTAGCAATTTTGTCGATGGTATATCGCAATACGAATTCGCCAGATATTAACAATTTGAATAAATTAAAGTGGTAAAAAATACAATGTATTTATTACAATGTATTATTAATATATAGTAAACAGTAGTATCTCGATACATAATACTTGGTACTTAATACTTTTAAAAATTATGATAAAATTAGTTGGTTTAATTCCTTTGCTTCCTTTAATCGGATTTGTGATTATAGGATTATTTGGAAAAAAATTATCAAAAAGCATTGTTGGATTAGTAGGCAGTGGAGTAATATTCGGATCTTTTGCTCTTGCTTTGGCAATATTTTTTGAATTAAAAGGTGGCACTCAAAAAGAATTTACAATAGATTTATTTACTTGGATTTCTGCAGGTAAACTTTCTATTCCGTTTTCATTTTTAATTGATCCTTTATCCTCCTTGTTTTTATTAATCATTACTGGAATAGGGTTTTTAATTCATCTTTATTCAATAGGGTACATGAGTCATGACGAAGGTTTTGCAAGATTCTTCGCATATTTAAATTTATTTATTTTCTTCATGCTTTTATTAGTATTAGGTTCTAATTACTTAATAATGTTTGTTGGTTGGGAAGGGGTTGGTTTGTGTTCATATTTATTGATTGGTTTTTGGTTCAAGAATACCGCATACAACAATGCTGCTAAAAAAGCATTTATCATGAATCGTATTGGTGACTTAGGTTTTCTGATGGGTATCATTTTAATTTTTATAACTTTTGGAAGTATTTCATATCATGAAGTGTTTATGCAGGCAAATAGTTATTCTTCAGGAACACCTGTATTAACAGTTATTGCATTATTGTTGTTTGTTGGTGCTATGGGTAAAAGCGCTCAGCTTCCTTTATACACATGGCTTCCTGATGCAATGGCGGGGCCTACTCCTGTATCTGCATTAATCCATGCAGCAACAATGGTTACAGCAGGTATCTATATGATTGCTCGTTCTAATATTTTATATTCCTTGTCGCCTGTTGCAATGCAAACAGTTGCTATTGTGGGAGCTTGTACAGCATTGTTTGCAGCAACAATTGGTTTAGCTCAAAATGATATTAAAAAAGTATTGGCGTATTCAACCGTTTCTCAATTAGGTTATATGTTTCTGGCATTAGGAGTTGGAGCTTATACTGGTGCGGTTTTTCATGTAATGACACATGCATTTTTTAAAGCGTTATTATTCCTTGGAGCAGGTAGCGTAATTCATGCAATGGGTGGCGAACAGGATATGCGTAAAATGGGAGGGTTGAAGAAATACATTCCAATTACTCATTTAACATTTTTAATAGGTACACTTGCAATAGTTGGTTTTCCTGGTTTCTCAGGTTTTTTCTCAAAGGACGAAATTTTAGCACACGCCTATGAAAACAATAAATTGCTTTGGGTTTTAGGAATACTTACTGCAGCAATGACAACTTTTTACATGTTCCGTTTATATTTTCTTACATTCAAAGGTACATTCAGAGGTACACACGATCAAGAACATCACTTGCACGAGTCGCCAAAATCAATGACAATTCCATTAGTAATTTTGTCGATGCTAGCTGTTGTAGGAGGTTTGATTGGTATTCCAGAAGTATTAGGAGGTAAACATTTTTTAGAAGAATTTTTAAAACCCGTATTTGCCGATTCTTCATCTCGGATTATTTTTCATTTACCAGAATCAACCGAATATATGTTAATGATAGTTGCAGTAGCTGTTATGGCAACGTTCTTGTATTCAGCTTACACTGTTTATGTTAAAAATAAAACCTTACCAGCTGCAGAAGGCGAAGAGTTGCAGCCATTACATAAATTGGTTTATAATAAATATTGGATTGATGAAATTTATGAAACCATCATTACAAAACCATTAAATTTTATTTCAGAAGCATTGCACAAAGTGGTAGACAACCAAATTGTTGATGGAATTGTAAATGGGATAGGGTATTTGGTAAATTGGACAAGTAGCACTATACGTCTTGCACAAACAGGAAACATAGGGTTTTATGTGTTCGTAATGGTAATAAGCATTGTACTTATTTTGTTTACACGATTAATGTAGTTTTTAGAATATAATTTTTAGACATTAGAATTTATTTAAATATGATCACCTTACTACTTATATTTTTTCCTTTAATTGCAGCACTGCTTTTATTATCCGTAAAAAGCGAACAAGCAAAAAATATCGCAATTGCTGCTGCAGTTGCAGAATTTGTAATTGCAATTTTTGCGCTCACGCAATTTCAATACAATGCGTCAATTCAGTTCGAAGTAAATTACGATTGGATAAAATCAGTAGGTATTTCATTTCATGTTGGTATTGATGGTATTTCCATGTTAATGGTATTGCTAACATCGTTCCTTGTTCCAATAATAATTTTAACTTCAATTAATACCCACTATAAAAACGCAAACTATTTTTATGCATTAATACTTGCTATGCAAATGGCTTTAATTGGTGTGTTTGTCTCGCTTGATGGGTTTTTATTTTATGTATTCTGGGAATTAGCATTAATTCCAATTTACTTTATTTGTTTATTATGGGGTGGTGAAAATAGCGCAAAAATTACATTTAAATTTTTTGTTTACACCTTAGCAGGAAGTTTATTTATGTTGGGAGGTTTAATCTATTTATATCTTCACACAGCAGGCCTTCATAGTTTTAATATATCTGCACTTTATGCAGCGGGTAGGAGTTTAGATTTTGTTCAGCAAGGATATGTTTTTTGGGCTATGTTTATTGCTTTCGCTATTAAGATGCCAATATTTCCTTTTCATACTTGGCAGCCAGATACTTATACAGTAGCTCCAACACAAGGTACGATGATGCTTTCGGGGATAATGTTAAAAATGGGAACTTATGGTATAATTCGTTGGTTGTTACCTATTGCTCCTCTTGGTGTTGAACATTGGGCATATGTAGCTATCGCATTATCAGTAATCGGAATAGTATATGCTTCATGCATCGCTATCGTTCAAAAAGATTTTAAACGACTAATTGCTTATTCATCCATAGCGCACGTTGGTTTAATATCAGCGGGTATTTTAGCTATAAATGTCCAAGGTATGCAAGGCGCTATGGTTCAAATGTTGAGTCATGGTGTAAATGTAGTTGGATTATTTTTTATTGTGGATATTATTCAAAAGCGAACTAATACTAGAGAAATTGCTACATTAGGTGGAATCAGAAATGTAAATCCACAATTTGCAGTATTGTTTTTAATTGTATTGTTGGGTAGTGTTGCATTGCCTTTAACAAACGGTTTTGTTGGCGAATTTTTATTGCTAAATGGAGTCTTTCAATTCAATGCATGGATGACTGCATTTGCAGGTTTATCAGTTATTTTAGGGGCAGTTTATATGTTACGCAGTTATCAATCAATTATGCTTGGCGAAACTAATTTAATTACATCTTCATTTGCTCCTTTATCAGGAAACGAAAAGTTGGTTTTAGTGATACTTTCAGCGGCAATAATTGTATTTGGTATTTATCCAAAACCATTATTAGATATTGCAGCACCAGCTGTTAATCAATTAATAGAGGGTGTTCAAATAGCATTAGTAAAATAATAAGAGATATTTAAATAAAATATGAAAGCATTAATATTACTTTCTTCATTAGGTGTAATTGCATTATTGGCTGAGATATTCAGCTTTAAAAAATTAATATATCCTATCGTTTTACTGGGGTTGGTGCTTGCATTTATTTTAAACATGTTTGATTGGGATACGAATCAACTATATTTTAAAATGATGCAAACTGATAATTATGCAATTGCATTTACAAGCTTAATTATAGTTATTTCATTTCTTTGGTTTATTATGGCAGAAGGTTTTTTCAAAGAAGAATCAAACCAATCGGATCATTTTGCTTTAGTGTTGTTTGCCTTGGTTGGTGCGGTTATTATGGTTTCGTACACCAATATGGCAATGCTGTTTTTAGGTATCGAAATACTTTCTATACCAATGTATATTTTAGCGGGTAGCAATAAATCAGATGTTTTATCAAACGAAGCAGCATTTAAATATTTAATTATGGGTGCATTTGCTACAGGATTTTTACTGTTTGGTATTACCTTAATTTATGGAGCAACTGGTTCATTTGATTTAACTGAAATTGCAACTGTCGTTTCAACAAACACGGCAATTTCATCTATTTTTTATGTAGGGGTTTTATTGATGTTGATTGGTATGTCTTTTAAAGTATCCGCAGCACCATTTCATTTTTGGGCTCCCGATGTATATCAAGGCGCGCCAACTGTTATTACAGCATTTATGGCAACCATCGTAAAAACTGCTGCATTTGCCGCATTCTTAAAATTATTTCATACAACTTTTTCTTCTCTAGGAGAAACTTGGATGCATATTGTTTGGGTAATGGCAGCATTAACATTATTGGTTGGCAATATTACAGCAGCTATTCAAACAAGCACTAAACGTATGCTTGCCTATTCAAGTGTTGCACATGCAGGTTATATGTTATTGGCTTTATTAGCAAATAATAGCTTCTCTAACAGCGCTATTTTATTTTATGCAACAGCTTATTCGATTGCTTCAATTGCAACTTTTTGTATTGTTAGTATTGTGGCTAATGCTAAAGGTTCAGATGTAGTAGATTCATTTAATGGCTTGGCAAAATCAAATCCATTATTAGCATTTGTAATGACAATTGCTTTGTTGTCCTTGGCGGGCATTCCTCCAACAGCTGGTTTTTTTGCTAAATATTATATTTTTACGTCCGCATTTACTGCTGGTAATGCAGGCTTAGTTTTAATTGCAATCATCGCATCGTTAGTTGGCGTATATTATTATTTCAGAATTATCATTGCTATGTTTTTTAAAGAAAACACCAATAACCAACCTCTTGAAGTAACAATAAATCACAAACTATTACTCATCGTTATAGCTGTAGCTATTATTCTTTTAGGTCTTTTCCCCGAAAGTATTATCAGTTTATTGTAAAATAGTAATAGGTGCCAAAAAAGACACCCCTATTGTAATGGATAATTAATTTTAAAAGGTAAAAATTAATATGCCCTCACATTTTTACCTTCCATAAAATTAATAAAAGATTTGTTTACCACCTTGTTTCCACCTGCAGTTGGGTAATTCCCTGTAAAGTACCAGTCGCCTTTGTGGTTCGGACAAGCATTATGTAATCCTTCAATCGATTGATAAATAATATTTACCTCTGCATTTGTACCTTCTGGGCGAAGCAATTCAGCAATTTTTTTTGAAATTTGTTCTGCCGTAAAAGGTTCGTAAATTTCTTTAACAACATTTACAATTTGTTCCTTCGGAAGAGATTCTTGCGCCTTTGCTTTTTTATAAAGCTTGTCTAAAATATTGTCTTTAAATGTATCTTTAAGTAGTTGAATTGCAGCCTGAAAAGCAATAAAATCGCTCAATTTAGCCATATCAATTCCATAACAATCAGGATATCGAATTTGTGGTGCAGAAGAAACTACGATTATTTTTTTTGGTCCCAAACGATCCAATATTTTAATAATACTTTGTTTTAAAGTAGTACCTCTAACAATTGAATCATCAACAATAACTAGGTTATCAACACCTTCTTTTATTACTCCATAGGTTGTGTCGTACACATGCGCAACCATATCATCACGCTGTCCGTCATTGGTAATAAATGTTCTGAGCTTTGCATCTTTTATTGCTATTTTATGAATGCGAGGTCTGATAGCTAGAATTTGACTCAATTCTGGGTCGTTAACATTGCTACCTAGTTCTAAAATCATTTGGCGTTTAATGCTATCTGCATAATGGTGTAATCCTTCAATCAACCCGCCAAAAGCTACTTCAGCAGTGTTGGGGATGTAGGAAAAAACAGTATTTTTTAAATCATAGTTAACCGATTTTAAAATAGTAGGACATAATTGTGTTCCCAATTGTTGACGTTCTTTATAAATATCGGCATCGCTTCCGCGAGAAAAATAAATTCGTTCAAACGAACACGATGTTTTTTCTAAAGGTTCAATTATTTCAGATTCATTGAAAGTGCCATCTTTCTTAATAATTAAAGCATGTCCAGGAGTAAGTTCTTTTACCTTTTCAATTGGTACATTAAAGGTTGTTTGTATTACAGGGCGTTCCGATGTAACAACAACAACTTCGTCGTCAGAATAATAAAAAACTGGCCGAATACCATTTGGATCGCGCAACACAAATGCATCGCCATGGCCCAGTAAACCTGCCATTGCATAACCACCATCCCATCTTTTGCTTGCGGCTTTTAAAATCTGGCTTACATTTAAATCTCTAGCAATTAAAGCCGAAATCTCTGTATTGGAATATCCTTCTTTTTTAAACTGTTTAAATAATCGTTCGTTTTCTTCATCCAAAAAATGCCCAATTTTTTCCATTACAGTAACGGTATCCGCTTTTTCTTTTGGGTGTTGACCAAGTGCAACAAGTTCGTTAAATAGCTCGTCTACATTTGTTAAATTAAAATTACCTGCAACAACTAAGTTGCGCGTCATCCAGTTGTTTTGACGTAAAAATGGATGACAATTTTCAATACTATTTCCACCAAATGTTCCGTATCGTAGATGTCCTAAAAACAATTCACCAGTATAGGCAACATTTTCCTTTAACCAATTTGCATCTTTTAATTTTTCTGGGCTTTTTTTATTTAAATCCTCGAAGCGACTGTTTATTTTTCCAAAAATTTCTTTAATCGCGTTACTCCCTGTTGCCCTCGCTCTACTAATGTAACGGGCTCCGGGTTGTATATCAAATTTTATATTTGCAACACCAGCGCCATCTTGCCCTCTGTTGTGTTGTTTTTCCATCAACAAATACAACTTATTTACACCATACAAAGGAGTGCCATATTTTTTTATGTAATAATCCAACGGTTTCAACAAACGAATTACTGCTATTCCGCACTCGTGTTTTATTGCATCACTCATAATATAAGGGGTTTTATTTTTGAATTACAAATTTACGATTTTTATTTTATTACTTATATAGAAAGGATTAGAACCATTATTTTTACATTTTAATTAGCATATTTTGTTACACCAATTTAAAATATTTTAAAATGAATAAAGAAAAAATTTGGTTTGGAAACCCCGTAATTGCAGATTTAGATTGGATGAAAGCAAATTCGCTTTCGGAATCATTGGATATAAAAATTACAGAAATTAATGACGACCATATTATAGGAACAATGCCTGTAGATAGCAGAACCAAGCAACCTTTTGGTTTGTTGCATGGTGGAGCATCGGTGGCGTTGGCCGAAACATTAGGTAGCATTGCATCGCTATTGGTTGTTAATCAAGAATTGTTTATGGGTGTTGGTATTGAAATTAATGCCAATCACATAAAGGCTGTTTACGATGGACTTGTTAAAGCTATTTGTAAACCCGTTCACATAAAAGGAAGCACTCACATTTGGGAAATAAAAATATACAATGAAAATGGCGATTTATCATGCATTAGTCGTTTTACATGTGCCATTGTTTTGAAATCAAAAATGCAAAACAAAAAATAAATTATCCAATCGAATTATTGATTTTAAAATAATATTTAACGTTTCTCAACCGAATAGGAAATAATAAAATAAAGCAATAGCAATGCAATGCCAATGCTTATAAGCAGGTAGATGCTTTCTGCTTTATCCTCTTTTTTTACCGTAGCGCTTTTTTGTGGTCCCCTTTTTTTTTGTTGTGCTTGTTGTTGCGCATATTTATAAGCATTACCAGCATAGGGTGTTTGTGTAGGTTGTTTTGAATACAATCTGGCAGTCGAAAAACTTAAATCGTATTTTCTTTTCTTTTCAGGGTTTGATAAGGTTGCGTAAGCTTCCTGAATTTCTTTGAAATACTCTTCCGATGCTTTATTGCCTTGATTTTTATCTGGATGATATTTTTTTGCCAACGCTCGGTATGCAGCTTTTATTTCATCTGCACTTGAAGTGTTTTTTAAACCGAGTAATAGGTAATAATTTTTTTTTTGCATCATGTGTGTACCTAAACTTTA
>CANCPZ010000105.1 GCA_947380175.1 Bacteroidota bacterium
AACTTTGATTCCTTGCTCATGTTGTTTCAACATAGCAATGATTTGATTTTCGGTAAACTGGGTCTTTTTCATTTTTCTTCCATTTAAAATTAGTAAAACTTTTTATTTGTTTTCTATTTTTAACTGGCCGAACTTTGGGGGAGCTTACAAACTGATGTTTTATATATTCAAAATCTTAACCAAAATTTTACAAGCCGACCCCCAACTTTATATGACTTAAAAGGCGTTAGAGTAAATGTCGAAATTAATTTTGTAAATAGTAGAACCTATAAAGTTGATACTAATAATATACCAAATGGTATTTATTTTATTCTCCTACCAACAACTGAGGGTTATTTAAAAAAGAAAATTGTAATAGTACATCAGTAAAAAAAGAGAATTGTCCGCACAAGTTATAACAGTACCCGCTCCGCTGCATTTGCAATGCTGCGGGATTTTTATTAAAGGTTATTAATCTCCGACTTATTCTTTCAATCTCAATAATACTTTTTTTCTTTTTGGCACTTCTTATTCCACCATCGAATAGACTTGAAAGGCTAAAAGGAAAATTAAAGGAATTCCATTCCATTAGAATTAACAATCAATGGCGTATAATTTTAAAATGGAAAAATGGAAACGCAGAAGAAGTTCAAATAATTGATTATCACTAAAGACAACATCATAATGAAAAAGCTCAAAAACATTCACCCCGGAGAAATTCTTCAAGAAGAATTTTTATTGCCTTTAGAAATTAGTGCTTACAGACTATCAAAAGATATTGGTATTCCGCAGACACGTACTTCTGAAATAATTAAAGGTAATAGACGTATTACAGCAGACACCGCACTTAGACTTTCCAAATATTTTGGTAACTCAGCGAAATTTTGGCTTGGACTTCAGGACGACTTCGACATTGAAGAAGAAAGAAATAAGAAGAAGGCAGAACTTAATGCGATCAAGCAATGTGCTCGCAAAGCTGCATAACAAAGGTCTGGCGCCATTTGGGCACTTCGCTTCGCAATACAAAATATAATTAACTTTGAAATCAGGCTTACTTAAAAACATTCTGAACAATGAGTGATAACGAAACAAATATTTTACTCTTTGACGGAGTTTGTAATTTATGCAACAGCATTGTTCAATTCACAATCAAAAGAGACCCGAAAGGAAAATTCAAATTCGCCTCATTACAGTCTAAAAGCGGACAAGCATTGCTTAAAAAGTTTGACCTACCAACCGATGATTTTGCCTCTTTCGTTTTAATCAAAGGGGACAACTATTTTCTCAAATCATCGGCTGGACTTCATGTATTAAAAGAGTTGGGAGGAGTTTGGAAACTGTTTTATATTTCCATTATCTTTCCAAGACCATTAAGGGATTTTATTTACAACATAATTGCTAAGACACGATATAGAATATTTGGAAAGCGGGACACTTGCATGGTTCCGACACAGGATATCAAACTAAGATTTTTGTAATGACGACAGGTGTAACCTTTAGTGCGGTAAGACAGTTTTGTGCTTTCTGCAAGGGCAAATTTTGGACTAATGAATAATTCACTTTAGTATTACATCCAATAAAAAAGGCTGTTTCATAAACGAAACAACCTTTTTTTATTACAAAATTTTTACTCTTATTTTACATCAACCAACTCAACATCAAATGTTAAATCAGCTTTTGCAGGAATAACGGGTGGACGACCTGCTTCGCCATATGCTAAAAAATAAGGAATTATTAAACGTAATTTATCACCAACATGCATTAATGCAATGCCTTCTTCCCAACCTGGTATTACCATACCTTTACCCAAAGGAAATTCGATAGGTTCGCCACGTTCAACAGATGAGTCAAACATTTTACCATCAGTTAAATAACCAGAGTAATGAACCGTTACAGTTTTACCAGCTTCGACCTTTGTTGTATTTCCGCTACGTTTTACTTCGTAGTAGGTTAAACCCGATGCAGTTTTTTTACCTTCTAATCCTTTTATATCAAATAAAGTAGGTGCTACAATTGCTTGTACTCCCAAAATTTCGACATCAAAAATTAAATCAGATTTTGCAGGAATTTGCGGTGGGCGTCCTTGTTCGCCATACGCTAACTGATAAGGAATAATAAACTTTGCCTTTTCGCCAACATGCAATAATTGTAAGCCTTCGTCCCAACCCGGTATAACTTGGCCTACTCCTACTTTTAAACCAAAAGGTTGGCCACGTTCTACTGAGGAATCAAACATTTTACCATCTGTAAAATATCCAGAATAGTGAACAGTAGCTTTTGAACCTGCTGTTACCTTTTCGCCAGCTTTACGCTCAAACATAATGTATTTTAATCCACTTGCTGTTGTAATGGTATCTTTACCTTTTCCATCCCATGGCCGAACACCTTCAATAACATCTAATAACTCAACGTCAAAAATAAGTGTTGAATTTGAAGGTATTTTACCTTGTGCTTGTGCTCCATAACCTAACTCAGGACCAAATTTAATAGTCGCTTTATCACCAACCTGAAGTAATTGAAATGCTTCGTCCCACCCTTTAATTACTTGCCCTACACCTAATTTAAAAGTAAATGGTTGCCCACGACCAACCGAACTATCAAATACAGTATCGTTAGTTAATTTTCCGGTATAATGTACAACTACTTTATCACCAGCTTGTGGCTTTTTACCCGTACCTTTTTCTTTTATAGTATATTCTAAACCTGATGCGGTTTTCATAGTTTGAGGATGTTTTATTATTCGAGTTTTTGATTTATTCTGAGCATTTGCTGCTACAGTTATAGTTAACAAAATAAATACTACTGCTTTTTTCATTTTATTTTTTTAATCGGTTGATAATTAAAAAATTATTTAGCTGCTGTAAAGCTTACCAATTCAACTTCAAAAACCAAAGGAGAAAATGGCGGTATTGGTCCATTACCTTGCTCGCCATAAGCCAATTCTGAAGGGATAACTAACAAAGCTTTAGAACCAGCGCTCATCATTAAAAGAGCTTCGTCCCAACCTTTAATAACTTGCCCTTGCGCTAAAGGAAACTCAATAGGTTCGTAAGGTCTTCTGGTATCAAACATACCAGCTTCTTTAGCTACCGATTCAACACTGGTATCAAATACATTACCATCCAATAAACGACCTGTATAATTTACCTTTACCATACTGCCTTTTGCAGGTTTGGCTCCTTTACCTTTTGATTTTTCAATAAAATATAATCCACTTGCTGTTGGCTTAGCAGTAATTTTATTATCTGTTAAATATTTAGCCAATGCTTTTGGTTCTTCATTTTTACGAAGTTCCATCATCACTTTTTGTTCTTCCATTTTTTTAGCACGCTCCTTTTCAACTATATCCTTCGCAGTAATTTTTTCTAGTTTAACTTCAAAAGTTAACATACTTCCTTTTTCAATATATTTAGGAAGTTCTTTTTGCTGAAATGTTTTCATATAAACCGAATCGGCACTAATCATAAAACTTGCACTATCACCTACTGACAAGGTAGCCAAAGCGTCTTCAAAACTACCAGCAAAAGTTGATTTACCTAAAGGAAATTCGATTGAACCAGTTTTAGAAGGGTTAATTTTTGGGTTTTTGGAATCGAACAAGATTGAATCTTTGCTATTTTTATAACTCATTACCAACTTTACAACATCGCCCTCTTTGGGTTTTACACCTTTTTCATCGTGCGTATAAAATTTTGAATACAAGCCATTTTCAGATTTTTCATATCCTGGATAAGGAGATTTATCACAAGCTGTTACAAGTAATGCAGCTCCTATTGCTGTAAAAGTAATTTTTTTAGAAAATTGATTTTTCATCGTTTTTTTTTCGTGGATTTTATTTATTTTATTATTTAATTTTTCAAAGATACAGAGAACTGAGTATTTATTTAATAGTCTAATTGTTATGTTTTGTTAATTTTATTAATTCTATTTCATAAATAATAGTGGTGTAAGGAGGAATTATACCTGTTGAAGAACCTTCTTTTCCAAAACCAAGGTGCGAAGGTATAATAAATTTTGTTTTGGCACCCTCATTCATTAAGCTTAAAGCTGATTGAATACCTTTTATAACCTGGCCTTCTTCACCTAAAGTAAACTCCAAAGGCTGTTTACGATCGTAAGTAGACTCGAATTGTTTGCCATTTAAAAAATACCCTTTGTAATTTATTTGCACTAAATCTCCCGATATTGCAAAATCTCCTACACCTTGTTTGTTAGGTAGGTAATATAACCCATTTTCTAAAGGCGAAAACTGAATTTGATTGGTATCTAAAAATGTTTGAAGCTTTCGTTGTTCTTCAATATCTCTATCTTCAATTATTTGTTGATAGCTTTCCAAAACGGCTTGATACTCGACTGGATTTAAAATTTTATTTAATTTAACATCCATTTTTACTGTACTACCATTTTTAATAAAAACAGGCAAATCCGTTTTAAAAAACACTTTAAATAATGAATCGGCATTTACAATAAACGATACCTGATCACCTTCATTCATGGATGTTAAGCCTTCTTCAAAACTCCCTTTAAATGACGAATGATTAAAAGGTAAAATAACCATTCCCATATCATTTGCTGTATATGTATCCATAAAAACAGAATCTTTAGCTGTTTTATAGGTAATAGCTAATTGAAGGTAATCGCCAATTGAAGGTTTTTTTAGCCCATCACCAATTTCAAGTAGTTTATAAAACAAGCCTGAATCAGTTTGGGTATATCCATTAAAAGAGGAGTTTTTAAAGCATGAAGAAAAAAGTAGTGCTAAAATACATATATATAAAATACCCCTTTTATACATCATTAGCGCAATGATAATAATTCTAATTCGTAAACTACCGAAGCGTGAGGAGGAACTTTACTTTCGTCGCCAATTAAGCCATGAGCCATGTATGAAGGCAAAATCAAAATTGCTTTATCGCCTAAATGCATATATTGTATTCCTTCGTGTAATCCACTTTCAACATTATCTCTGCCAATCAAAAACTCTTTAGGTCCAGTAACTTCGGATGAATAACAAAGTGTACCATCTAATAAACTTATTTTATAATTAACCTTTGCACGCTGTTCCAGTTTAGCCAATTCTCCAGCACCTTTTTTTGTAATTAAATACCTTAAGCCGGTTCCTGTTGTAGTCATCAACCAACCTTTATGAGCAATGTATTGATCTATTTCATCGCTTTCGCGTTTTACATACATTTTATTGGCATCAATTAACTTATCTTGAAATTCCCTGCTTTGTATATTAGGTTGTTTTGCACTTTTTTTATGGTTACCAGTGCAAGCTACAATTGTAACCAAGCAAAAAAAACAGATGGAAGGAGTTAATTTTAACACTTTAAAATTCATCGTATTTAAAATAATTAGGCTATTAATTTTGCAGAACACAACGCTATTTTGTATTCAGGAAGCAGTGATACAAATTTAATTATTGTTTCGTCAAGCGACAATTCACTCATACCTCCTGCGGCATTAGCGTGCCCCCCTCCGTTAAAATGGTTTCTAGCAAATTGGTTAACATTAAAATCTCCTTTTGAACGAAATGATGTTTTAATTTTATCATCGGCTTCAACAAAAAAAACAGCAAAACAAATACCTTCCATAGATAGTGCGTAATTTACAACTCCTTCTGTATCTCCTTTTTTGTAATTAAATCGAGCTAACTCACTTAATGTTAAACTAAAAAATGCGGTATGGTAATCTTTAAAAACAGTTAGTTTTTCTGCTAAACAATAACCCAACAATCGTAATTTATCTTCCGAATTATCATCATAAATACGGTTGTGAATAGCTGCATTTTCGGCACCTGCATCAATTAATTCTGAAATAATATGATGTGTTTTTGATGTTGTTGATGGAAAACGAAACGACCCTGTATCGGTCATTAATCCGGTATATAAACAGTTTGCAATATCTTTATTTAATAAATTTTTATCGTCCATCAAAATCATAAAATCGTAAACCAATTCGCAGGTAGAACAAGCTTTAATGCTATGTAGCATATAATTAGCAAAATCTTCGGGTTGTAAATGATGGTCTATAATAAATTTAAGAGCTGTTGATTTTGCAACCTCATCGCCTAAAGTTTCTATTCGCTTTAATGAATTAAAGTCCAGACAAAAAATAAGATCGGCTTGCTCAACCGCTATTTTTGCAGGTTTTTGTTTTATTGAAAAATCGATTACTTTATCATTGCCTGGCAACCAGTTTAAAAATGAAGGGTAATCGTTTGGTGTAATTACTGTTACCTTATGTTTTTTTTGAATTAAATAATTGTATAAACCTAAAGAAGATCCCATTGCATCACCATCAGGCGACCAATGCGTTACAATTACTATTTTTTTTGTGGTGCTTAGAAGTATCTTTACTTCATTGATTTCTTGGAGGTTCAAATATTTTATTTTTGTTGGATAACAAATTTACAAAATTTATTGAATTTATAATGTAATAAAAAAGCCTCTACAAAAATTTGCAGAGGCTTTTTTATTGTAAATAATTTACAACTTATTTACTGATAATAATTTTTTGTGTAGCCACTTTGCTTCCGCTAATAACTTTAACAAAATAAGCTCCTTCAGCAAAAGCTGTTAAGTTAATTGAATTAACACCTTTTGATAATTGTGTATCTGCATAAATTCTTTTTCCTACAATATCAAATACTTCTACAGAAGTATTTAAATCACTTACGTTGATGTTAAAAACACCTGTAGATGGAGATGGGTAAACAGAAAGGTTATTGCTTGAAGACATTTCAACAATACCTGTTGGTGTTGTTGGCACAACAAAAATATGCACATCATCTAAACGCAAAGCTATAGAATTTGTTACATCTGTATTTACTGCATTAAAACCAATATAATACGTACCATCAGAAGTTACAGTGAAATCTGCCGAATCATGTATCCATGTGCTTAAAACGGTTACAGGAGTAACTGCCTCAATAACTTGTGTCATACCTGCAACATCCTGAGTGCTACCAATACTTACACCTGCTCCACCTGCATAGCCTGAAGTTAAACGTTTCCAATAAGAAACACGGTAATTTGTACCAGCAACAAAATCCATACATGATAAAATTACCCAGTCATTGGATGCACCATTAACATTGTTTTCATATACTCTTAAACTATAAGTACCAGAATGCGCAGTCGAATTTAAGGAAAATGAGGCTCCAGAATTATCTACATCAAAAACTGATACACCTTGCAAATCTAAAGGAACTGAAGTTTCAAAACCAGTTGAATAAGGGACTGATAATGTTGAAAAATGTGTTACCGAAGTTGAGTCAGTATTGTTTGTAGCATCAGCATCGCCAGTAAAGGCAATTGAAGCAATTACTTTATAGGTAGTTCCAGGAGTAGATAAATCGATTGGTGTAGCAAAAACAGCTATTACAGTATCGCCAGTAGCAGCAGTTGTAACAGGAGTTCCTGAAACAGTAAAAAAGCCAGTAGTTGCTTCTGTTACCGGAGTTCCTCCATTTACAGTGTATGTAATTGAATCTCCAGCATTAATAGCAGTACCACCAAGGTTTTTAATAGCTACAAAAAGGTTATCGCTAGTTAAACCACATGCATCGGACGCTGTATTTACAAAACCAACAAATAAAACCTTAGCATCAGTTGTTAACTGCTCGTTTAAAGTTATAGTTCCAGCTAAATCTCCGTTTGGTCCTGGAGTTGTTGCTGAAGAAGGATATTCATCCCCCTTAGCAAAAAAATCAACCGATTGAGCGCCAGTAGTACCTGGAGCAATGGAAACATTTACTGTAAAAGTTACACCTGCACTTGCATCAATACCACCATAGTAAGCTGGAGTTTGAGTTGTATTAGCTACATTAGAACCCCAAGAAACAATTTGGCCTGTTGCATAATTTAAAACTTCGGCACCTCCAGATGTATCAGCAGAAGGAAAAGGATCTGATGGAGATGAATTAACGGTAAAGCCAGCAGGAAAAGTTAATGCCAATGAATCGATATATTCTCCATCAGTATTTGTTGTTGTAAGTGTAAAACTCAAATCCATTGTTGAACCAGCAACATAAGGTGTGTTACACACAATACCACCAGAAACTGTTCTTGATTGACCAACAACACCTCTTTTTTTTGTAACACTTTCATCACCATTGGAAATGGTTAGTTTTTTTGAATGTTGTGCTAAAACTGCTATTGAAAGCAATGATGCAAAACCTAACATGTAAATTTTTTTCATTTTAAATTTTTAGATTGTTTTTATATTTATTTTTTTGCAAAAATATAAAAAAAAAATCAAAAAAATGCAAATTAAATTGGAAGGGGAAACAAAAAATTAAGATTATTGCTTTTCAAGATAGCAAGAAATAGGAAAATGATCGGACAACTGATCCCTAATGGTTCTATAATTATATGCATTAAATTGGGGGCTATGTAATATATAATCAATTCTGAAAGACGGGAAAGCACCAATATAACTCCTCCCAAATCCAGTACCACTTTCAATAAAAGAATCTTTTAAATTGGCAGAAATACAATTATACGAATAGGAAGCTGGTGTATCGTTAAAATCGCCACAAACAATCACTTTATAAGGCGAATTGGCAATGCTTTCAGCAATTAAATCGGCTTGCCGAGAACGTTTAACAAAAGCCAGTTTTAATCTTTTTAAAATATTTTTAGACTGCTCCATATTTTCATTTTCAACATCTTCTTGCAAATCGGCAATGTATTTATAATCTGAATTTTCAAATGCAATTGATTGCAAATGCATATTGTAAACCCTAATTGTATCTGTATCTATTTTTACATCAGTATAAATACAGGTGTTGTTACTTTTATACCCAAAATTAATTTTACCTTTTCCAATTATTGGATATCGGCTAAAAGTTGCTATTCCCCAATGATTAACCTTATTGATAGTAGAACTATATTCCGTATGAACATACAATGCTTTTTGAACACTTAGTAACGAATCGAGGTTATTTAACTTACTGCTATCACGAGTAAAAAATTCTTGGTAACAAGCTATATCAGGACTTTCATCTTTAATTAAATTAAAAATTTTGGATCGTGTTTCTAAATTATGCGTCCAGTTATATAAATCGAAAAGTTTAACATTATAGGAAATTAGTTTAATCATCTTTTTTGATTTTTCTGCGGAGGAATTAAAACCAAACTGCAGGTAACCTTGAAGATTTGTAAAACCCGCTATTAAAATTAATAACGAATAAAAAGCTCTTTTTTTAAGTTGTGCGCCCCAATAAATTACAAACAACAAATTAATAACAACTAAAACAGGATACGCTAAACCAAAAAATGCAATCAACCAAAAGTTTTCGGGGCTCACATAAGGTGCTAAATAA
>CANCPZ010000106.1 GCA_947380175.1 Bacteroidota bacterium
AAGCTACTGTTTTTGTTTTCCCACAAAATGGCTTGCGCTATTTTGCTACAAAAACGTTAGGTTCGCTCTTTTTGTGGACGTCAGCCGCACCCATACTAAGGTTATGGATTTGTGTTTTTAATGAATTGTATATTAAATACTAGCTTTCAAAAGCATTGTTCTTTCTTTTATTTACATTTCTATTGAAATTTTAACTTTCCCTCCTAATCCTTTTTCAACAATTTCGAAAAGAGTTTTTAAAGTTAAATTGCCTCCATTGTTTTCTATTCGTGATATAAAAGTTCTTTTTTTGTCAACAAGTTCGGCAAGTTGGTCTTGTGTTAAATTTTGCTCTTCACGCGCTTTTCGTAAAAGTAATCCTATTTTAAAACTTTCAAACTCTCTGTCAAGTTCATCACGTCTGGTTGTTCCTTTTTTACCATATACAGAATCTTTTATTTTTTTCCAGTTTTTGGTTTCCATTTTATTTATTTTTTTGTTCGTAATACTCATTCATTAAACTCAACGCTTTTGCAATTTCATTTGGAGGTGTTTTTTGTGTCTTTTTAGTAAAACCATTTAACAAAACTACGAGCTTGCCTTTATCAAAAAAGCAAAACACTCTCCAGATATTTGATCCAAGTTGAATTCTAGCTTCAAATAGACCATTTGTTCCTTGTAATGCTTTCAAATAATTAGCAGGAACTTTTTCTAATGTTTCTATTGCTTCAATTATTTTGAATATTTTATTTTGAACTTTTTTAGGTTGTTGTTTAAGGAAGTTTTCGAAATAATTTTTAAAGGCTATAACTTCTCTAACTTTTTCCATGGGTACAAATGTAACTTATAAGTTACATTTTACAAAGTGTATTATGAATAGTTTTTGATTTTTTGATTTTTAAAAAATTTTAATAACCGGAGTTAGATTATAAAAAGCTCAATTATCTTTTTAATAATAGCTTTTAAAGCGCTTCGTTCTTTTAAAAGCAATGTTCTTTCTTTTGATTCTGAAAAAGAACGGACGAATGAAATCTTTTTCAATAGCTTTTAAAGCTCTTCGTTCTTCTAAAAGCATTGTTCTTTCTTTTGATTCTCCAAAAGAACGGATGAACGAAAAATTCTTTAATAGCTTTTAAAGCTCTTCGTTCTTCTAAAAGCATTGTCCTTTCTTTTGATTCTCCAAAAGAAAGAACGAAAGAAAAAGCGACCACAAAAACCAACCTACTGTTTTTGTTTTCCCACAAAATGGCTTGCGCTACATAGCTACAAAAACGTAGGTTCGCTCTTTTTGTGGACGTCAGCCGCACCCATACTAAGGTGTTTGAAATTTGTTAAAGTGAAAAAATTGTTAGGTTTTAAATTAGTTTTTAAAAGGGCGTTGTACTTTCTTTTGATTCTCCAAAAGAACGGACGAACGAAAAAGCGATCGTGGACGTCAGCCGCACCCATACCAAGGTTTATTTTGGTGGTGTAACAAATATGTATAAACTGGGTGTATTCTGGTGGGTTTAAAATATATGTGTCAGTTAATTTATAAAAAAAATCAGCATTGAATGTAGATGTTCAATGCTGATTTTTTAAGAATAAAATTTGGGTGATAAAAAATAGGAGCTAAGCTTCTACAATAAATTAATCTACATTATCGTGCAAAAAAGAATTGTTTGGTTTAATCTCTACTTTTTTGTCTTCACCTTCTGATAAGGTATATCGCGAAATTTGTGTTTCGGATGAGTGCGGAGTAGATTCTAAATTAATGTTTCTTCTTTTGTAAGCTGGTTCGTTTTCTAATTCAGATAAACCATTCGGAGATTTTAATTTAAAACTTAATTCTTTTAATTTTAATACACGGTCTTGTGCTTTTTTTCGTTGTTCGTCATTTTGAACTTTAGCAATAAAACTATTTTCTTCTGTATTGTTAACTGTAGTTGTATTTGCCGTGTTATCAAAAATAGTATCTTCTGTTGAAGCAGAAATAATGTAAGGCTCTTCTATTGTTGTGTTTCCTTTTGCTATTTCAAATTCAAAAGTTACCTGCTTCGTTTCCTCGTTAGTGGTTGTTTTTTCTTCTTTAAGAAAAGTGAAAAAATCTTCTGCGCTATCTTGGTTTACATCCATTTTATTTTCCATAACAGGAATCTCATCTTCTTTTACAGATGCTGTAATTTCTGCTACTTCTGAAACTTCATTTTTTACAGGTGTTTCGTTTGAAACAGGTGCTACATGTAAATCAAATACTTTAGGTTTGTCATCTAAAATATGAATAATTTTTCCAGGCGCTTTTTCAACTTGAATGCCTAAGTCTGCATTGGAGTTAAATCCTGTTGCAATAATTGTTACACTTACTTTATCTCCTAAAGCAAAATCAACACCATACCCTTTAATTACTTCAGCTGTCATACCTGCAGCATCTTGAATAAAATCGGTTATTTCACCCAATTCATCCATTGTAATTTCGTCTTCACCACAGGTAACATTTACTAAAACATAACGAGCACCTTTGATGTTGCTGTCGTTTAATAATGGAGACGACATAGCTTGTTCAACAGCGCGCAATGCACGTTGTTCGCCCGATGCCTGTGCAGAGCCCATGATGGCAACACCACTATCTCTCATTACCGTTTTTACATCGTTAATGTCGGTGTTAATTTGCAACGTTGTGGTAATAATATCAGCAATGCCTTTTGCTGCAGTTGCTAATATATCATCGGCATGACCGAATGCTTCTGTAACTTTTAAATTACCATATATCTCACGTAATTTATCATTGCTTATAACAAGTAAGGTATCTACATTTTGTTTAAACTCATCTAAACCAGCATCAGCTTGCGCTTTACGTTTTTTACCTTCAAATCCAAATGGAATGGTTACAATACCTACCGTTAAAATTCCCATTTCTTTTGCAACTTTTGCAATAACAGGAGCAGCACCAGTACCTGTTCCACCACCTAAACCAGCAGTAATAAATACCATTTCGGTATTGTTTGCAAGTAATGCTTTTACCTCTTCAATATTTTCGAGAGCTGCATTTTTACCTACTTCAGGTAATGATCCAGCACCACGGCCTTTTGTTAAGCTTGCACCTAAAACTATTTTTAATGGAACAGGGCTAACGTCTAACGCTTGTTGGTCGGTATTGCAAACAATAAAATCAACACCTTTAATGCCTTGTTTATACATATGGTTTACAGCGTTGCTTCCGCCGCCACCTACTCCAATTACTTTTATAATTGAAGAGTTGTCCTGAGGTAAATCAAATTTCATATTCATGTTTTTTATTTTAATGTTTGATATAATTTGCTTTTTTTGGTAGTGTATATTTTAATTCAAGGATAAAAATGCTTTTTTTTTAAACGTGTTGTAAAGCACTCTGTTGTTAGTTACTAACTTTACAATGTTAATTTCGTGTTGCTTTTTATTTAATTTGATACATTTTTTATTCATTAAATCGTTTTAACAGAAAAATATTTTTATTTTGTATAATTCAATAATGGCAGTCTTTTCGGGAAGTATTTGTATTTATATTTATTTTTGTAAGCCGTTTTAAAAATAAAATGTCGCCCCAATGGAGCTGCATTTTAATTTTATTTTACCCTTTATTAAATTTTTATTTTCTATATTTTACTACTGAAGCGAAGAGTCTTCATCGAAGAAATCTTTTATTTTTTTGAAAAAACTTCCTCGTTTTTTTTCTTCATCTGTGTGTGTTATAATAGTATCTGTTTTTGGTACTGAAATGGTGTTTTTGTTTTGTTTGTCAATTGTTTGTAATCCACGTATAATAAGCCCTACAGAAGTAGAAAACAAAGGGCTTGTCACATCTTCACTTCCTTTTGCTAAGTGTTCGTTTGGATAACCAATGCGTGTATCCATTCCAGTAATAAATTCAATTAATTGTGTAATATGTTTTAATTGTGCTCCACCACCAGTAACAACAATGCCAGCAATTAATTTTTTTTCGTAACCCGAATTTTTAATTTCATAATACACATGCTCCACAATTTCTTCCATTCGTGCTTGTATAATGGCCGATAGGTTACGAATCGAAATTTCTTTGTGTGGACGGCCTCTTAAGCCGGGAATGGAAACAATTTCGTTTTCTTGGTTTTCGCTTGCTAATGCCGAACCGAATTTTATTTTTAATAATTCCGCCTGATTTTTTATGATGGTGCAACCTTCTTTGATGTCTTCTGTAATTACATTACCGCCAAAAGGAATTACTGCCGTATGGCGAATAATTCCATTTTGAAAAATAGCCACATCTGTTGTTCCACCACCAATATCAACTAACACCACTCCTGCTTCTTTTTCTTCATCACTTAAAACGGCATCTGCCGACGCAAGTGGTTCTAATGTTAATTCAGAAACTTCTAAGCCAGCACGTTTAACACATTTATAAATATTTTTTGCAGCCGCAATTTGTCCTGATATGATGTGAAAGTTTGCTTCCAATCGAACACCCGACATACCTATTGGATTTCGAATACCTTGTTCGTTATCAATAATATATTCCTGTGGTAACACATGAATTATTTCTTCACCCGGTTGCATAACAAGTTTAAACATGTCATCAATCAGCGCATCAATGTCTTTTTGAGATATTTCTTCTTCGTTGCCTGCGCGTGTTTTACTTCCACGACTTTGCATGCTTTTTATATGTTGCCCAGCAATACCAACATTTACAACTTTTATTTCTACTCCTGATTTTGTTTCAGCATCTGCAACAGCCGTTTTAATTGATTGAACTGTTTGGTCAATGTTTTGAACCACTCCACGGGCTACACCAAATGATTCTGATTTACCCATACCAAGAATATCTATTTTCCCGAATTCATTTCGGCGACCAACTATGGCAACAATTTTTGTTGTTCCAATATCTAATCCTACTACAATTTCTGATGCTTCCATATGTTTATTTATTGTTTCTTTAAACCTTTTTCTTTGTAGGTTTTTCGGTTTGTTTAACTGGTATTGATTGACTAATTACTGGTTTACTAACAGGGTTTATTTTTTTAGTGCAAACAATTTGATTTTTAAATTTTAAATTGATAGATGAATACTTATTCCACCAACCAGTAATGTTTAAGCCTTGTTGATAGAAGGTTAGGAGCTTTTTAAATTTTTCGTCCATTGCTGTAGTGTCGCCAAAAATTATTTTTTGATCACCTACTAATGGAACTATTTCCATATCCCTATCTGCATTAATATAAATTTGTTTTACTTGTGCTTTCCAAAATTCGTCCGCATTTATGTATTTAGCCATCGCATATAATTCGTCCAGCATACTATTTTCTTTAGCCATACTGTCTTTGCCAATATCTTCTATTGTATACATATACCTTCTAGCGTAAGGTTCTAGGATGTACCCATTTGCTATAATTACTCTTGCAGTATATTTGTCAGACAGAGGCATTAGTTTTCCTTCATCATCCAGGTAATAGCTTTCGCCATTGGCATTGATAATTCGTATAACCGGCTTTCGCTGTTTAACTTCTACTTTAATTTCACCATTAATTGTTGCATATACTTCTGCATTTGCCACATCGGATTGGTTATTTAATACATATTCTATTTCAGGAATATTTATGGTTGATTTTGGTTGTCCAATAATTGAGTCGCCTCTGTCATGAATTAATTGAGCGATATCGATTTTATTTAAAAAATACAAATCGTCATCCTGATTTACTTTTATATCAAGACTTTTGCATGTTAATGAATCTTGTTCTTTATTTACAAAACCCAAACATAACATCAAGCCGATAATTAAAGCCGACCACGTGGTAATGAATAGTATTTTTTTTAATTTTTTCAAATCGTATTTTTTCAGTAAAAGCTAAAATTTATAGTGTTACATGATTGTTTAATTCTCTTTTAATAGGTTCAATTAATGTATCTATATCTCCTGCGCCCATTGTTAATAATACATCTAATTTATGCCCACTTAGTTCTTTCAGTAATTCGTTTTTTTGACAGATTTTTTTAGTTGTCAATTTCATTTTGTCTAAAAGCATTTGTGATGATACTCCTGCAATAGGTAATTCACGAGCCGGATATATTTCCAGTAAAATACATTCGTCTAATAAATCAAGGCTTCTTGCAAAATCATCAGCAAAATCGCGTGTGCGTGAAAATAAATGAGGCTGAAATATGCCTGTTATTTTTTTACCCGGATACATTTCTTTTGCCGAATTTATGGTCGCTTTTAATTCTTCGGGATGATGTGCGTAATCATCTATGTATACTAACGAATCTGTTTTTATGTGATAGTCGAATCGTCGTTTAACTCCCTTAAATGTTTTTAGGGCATTTCGTATGTCGTTTTCCGAAATGTTCATTAAGCAAGCAATAGCAGTTGCCGCTATCGAATTTTCTACATTATGCAGACCTGGAAGTCCTAATGTAATTTTTTCAAAAATGTTGGTAGGGGTTACTATTTCGTACTGATAATAACCATTTTCTATTTTTATATTTTGAGCAAAGTAATCTGCTGTATCATCATTAACCGAGTATGTTATTACTTCTTTTTGTGAATTAACTGTTGATACAATATTTTTTTTGAGAATCAGTTTCGATTTTACTTGTTTTGCAAATAGTGAATACGATTCTTGCATGTATTTTTCATCACCATAAATATCCAGGTGGTCTGCATCAACAGATGTAATAACAGCTATCTCGGGGTGTAATGTTAAAAAAGATCTATCGTATTCATCGGCTTCAACAACAATTAGATTGTTACTTGTTGCTGGATGATTATTAGTTTTTAGTTTCGAACTTAATAGTAAATTGGTGTTGTAATTTTGTGTAATACCTCCTAAAAAAGCGGAAGGGTCGAGGTTAGCTGTTTTTAATATGTGTGCAATTAATGATGATGTAGTTGTTTTTCCATGCGTTCCTGCTACACCAATAGTAAAAGCCGATTCGGTAATTAGACCTAAAACTTCTGCACGTTTTTTTATGTTAAACCCGTTAAAGCTAAAAAAAATAAATTCGCTATGTTCTTTTGGAATGGCAGGGGTATATACCACCAAAATGTTTTCTAAATCGTATGGTAGCTGCTTTATGGCTTCTGGAATAAAACGGATATTGTCTTCAAAGTGTACTTCAATTCCTTCGGCAATTAATTCAGCTGTAAGCGAAGTTGGTGTTTTGTCATAACCACTTACCTTTTTGCCCATTGCATTAAAATAGCGTGCAAGGGCGCTCATGCCTATGCCACCTATTCCAAGGAAATATACGTGTGTTATGTTTTTAATATCCATTTACTCGATTAGTTTATATAAACCGAATTTATTTTATTTTCAATTAAATCTAATACCTCTTTTGCAATTACCATTGCAGAGTTATTGTATGCCATTTTACCAATATTTTCAGTTAGTTCGTTACATTTTGCTGTATTGTTTATTAAGCGAACACTTTCACTGCTTAGTTTTTCACGAACTTCATTGTCTTTAATAAGAATAGCTGCATTTTTTGAAACAAGCGACATTGCATTTTTTGTTTGATGATCTTCTGCTGCTGTTGGTAATGGAATTAAGATGCATGGTTTTTTTACCAAACATAATTCCGATACAGAACTTGCTCCTGCTCTCGAAATTACAATATCAGCTACAGCGTATGCGTAATCCATTTTCTGAATAAAATCGAATGCTTTTATCCCTTTGTCTTTATACTTCTCAACGGCAACTTTTGCTGTTTCAAAAAATGCTCCGCCTGTTTGCCAGATTAATTGAATGTTATTTTTTTCAAAAGTCTCTAAACAGTTACTAATACTTTCATTAATACTTCTTGCACCCTGACTTCCTCCAATTACTAATATTGTTTTTTTTGTACTGCTTAATGCAAATTGTTCTATTCCTTTATCACGTTTGTTTTCAATTATCACAACATCTTGGCGAACAGGATTACCTGTTACAATGATTTTTTCTTTTGGAAAAAATTTTTCCATTCCTTCGAACGCAACACAGATTTTATTTACTTTTTTCGATAAAATTTTATTTGTTATGCCTGCATAAGAATTTTGTTCTTGTATTAAAGTAAGTATTCCCGAATTACAGGCAACTCTTAACATTGGTCCGCTTGCATAACCTCCGGTACCAATTACCATATCGGGTTTAAATGTGTTTAATATCTTTTTAGCTTTTAATAAACTGCTTATTACTTTAAATGGAAATACTAAATTGGATAAGGTAAACTTTCTTTGAAATCCAGCTATCCAAAGCCCTTCAATTTTATAACCTGCGCTAGGAACTTTTTCCATTTCCATTTTACCTTGTGCGCCTACAAATAAAAATTCGGTATCGGGGCGTAAAAGTTTAATGGCATTTGCAATGGCAATGGCTGGAAAAATGTGACCACCAGTACCACCACCGCTCATAATTATTTTAAGTGGTCGCAAGTTCGCCTCCTTTCTCTTCAGATTCTGTTTCATTACTGATACTTAAAATTATTCCAATTGCAATACTTGAAAACCAAATGGATGTGCCACCCATACTTATCAAAGGCAATGGTTGACCTGTTACCGGAAATAAATTTACCGCCACCGCCATATTTATCATCGCTTGAAATACAAGACTAAAAGCCAATCCGATAGCTAATAAACTCCCAAATGTTCGTTCACTTTTATTGGCTATTCTAACACCTCTGAATAGTAATATCAAATATAAAAACACAATAATTACTGCCGTAATCAATCCCCATTCTTCAATTAATATGGCAAAAATAAAATCGGAAGAGGCTTGAGGTAAAAAATTTCGTTGAATACTATTTCCTGGTCCTTTACCAAAAATTTCGCCTGAGGCAATTGCAATTTTAGCTTGTTCGGCCTGAAAGTTACTTTCGCTATCCCCTTTTCTAAAATTCTCAATACGCGCTTTCCACGTATCAGCACGTTTAATAATTGTTGGAAAGTTAAATATCAAAACAATTAATAAAGCACCAAAAACAATTCCTGAGCCTATTAATATTAATAAATGTTTTGTATTCATTCTGCCAATAAACATTAACACTAAGCAGGTAAAAAAAAGCAATGCTGCTGTTGAAAAATTGGCTGGAAAAATTAATCCACAAATAATTATGATGGGAATAACAATTGGTAAAAAGCCTTGCTTAAAATCTTTAATTACGGCTTGCTTTATCGAAAGCATTCTAGCTACATAGGTAATTAATGCAAGTTTTGCAAAGTCGGATGTTTGAAAAGTTAATGGTGTTCCTGGAATAGCAAGCCATCTGTTTGCTTCCCCTGCACTTACTCCTTTTAGCAGTGTGTACAATAATAATGGTGCTGCTAAAATTATTCCTATTTGCGAAATACGAGAAAAATAGGAATAC
>CANCPZ010000107.1 GCA_947380175.1 Bacteroidota bacterium
CCCTGATGGAAAAGGATTGCCTGAAATTTCATTAGCAACTACCGAACAGTATTTAGAGCTGGGCGAATATATTCAATCTCAATTATCTGAATTTGGAATCAGAATTAAAATTGATGTTCAAAAAGCTTCCGTTTTAACTGAATCTGTAGCTGACTCGAAAATTAATTTTTTCCGAAAATCATGGTTTGCAGACTATCCTGATGAAGAAGATTTTCTTTCATTGTTCTACAGTAAAAATTGGAGCCCTAAAGGTTTCAACTACACTCACTATTTTAATCCTGATTATGATTTACTTTATGAAAAATCTCAGGAAGAGCTAAACGATTCTATCAGATACAATTACTACCGTAAAATGGATCAACTACTTATAGAAAATGCTCCTGTAGCACCTTTGTATTATGACCAAGTGGTAAGACTTGTACAAAACAATATTAGTGGATTAACTTCAAATTCGATGAATATGCTTTCCTTGAAAAAAGTAAAAAAAATGATTAAATGAAGTCGATATATTTATTGAAATAGGTGAAGAATACTAAAGCGGAAATCTTTTGAATGCATCAATAAAGGAAACTTCACTTGAATTAAAAACAGTACAATTTTGTGTATTTGCATAATCGTTAATTAGCATGTATCCATAAAAAGTTCGACTCCATATATCAAAAAACTCGTGTGCTTTTTGTGTTCCTAATTCAGGTTTACCACTTTTGTAAAAAGGAACGTATTTTATTTCCATTTCATTCTCATAAAAATGAGGAACTTTTGTATGAAGTACATTGTTTTCACTCATATGTAAATGCTCGTGCCAAGTATGATCCGCGCCAATTAAATGTACTTTTTTATATCCCATATTTATGCCTAAAAACAAAGCTGTTATGGTAACATTTAAACTCTGTGGCATTGCTAGATTTTTTTGATAAAACCAATGTGCTATTTTGGGAAAACCTTTAAATACGGTATAATTAAAAGGTGTTAAAATGATGTTTTTATTTTTACGCTGCAAATCAAGACAAACTGTTTGATTTATTGCATGTTTTGGAATTAATAAATATAAAGTCCAGCTAGTTTGTTCTTCTAAATTTTTAAATGTTTTTAAATTGGTTTCATTTTTTATTTCCCACATAAACGGATCCAACATAACATAATACATTGGTTTCAATTTAATAAATTCATCGGTAACAGCAAATGTATTTACACAAATAAGGGGATTTTTTTTAAGCAATTCAGCATGATTAGCAATAGTGTGTTTTAACGATGGGCCATTTGCTATTACAAAACATTTTTCGCCAATAGCTTTTGGCACCTTAATACCAAACCTTGATTGAACAAGAATTTTAAATGTCGACAAAACTGAATTAAGACTTTGCGTACTAATTGATACAAATTTCTTATACGATTTTTCCACCTCTAGCGTAGGGTTTATTGATTATTTATTAAAACACAAATGTAATTATATTCATTTATAATTAAGATTTATTAAGGTGAATTTAAAACAGACATTATTCAATACAACTCAACCGTATTGTAGAAGGTTTTTTTTGCTATTTTTGGCATCATTAAAAGCTTTTAAAGTATTTTAATACATTAGAAGATGAATAACTATTTTAATAACAAAAAAATGAAAAGTAAATTACCGAGACCGCTTGTAAATTTTGCAAAAAAAATAATTATCCCTTTATTGAGAAACAAATGGAAAAAAAATCCTACCGTAGCTGAATGGGTAAATAAAGGGTACATAAATGACGAAGAAATAGATTTTATTGTATTGGATTGGAATAGGTTTAACGCCCCTACTCCTCCTCCACATAAAATTAAACAGCAAATAATTGCCGAATTTGGAAAAAAATATGGTTGTAAGGTATTGGTTGAAACTGGTACTTTTAGAGGTGATATGATGGAAGCTCAAAAAAATAATTTTGACAAATTATATTCAGTTGAATTAAATGTTGATTTTTGGGAAACAGCAAAAAAACGATTTAAAAATGACTCACAAATTAATTTAATTCAAGGTGATAGCGGTGAAGTATTACCTAAGCTTGTGCCAACCATTGATCAACCTGCATTATTCTGGTTAGATGGACATTACTGCGGTGGAAAAACGGCATTAAGTAAAATAGAGTGTCCTATTTACGCCGAAATAGATGCGGTATTTAAAGATAACAAAGGGCATATCATGATGATTGACGATGCTCGTTTATTTATTGGTAAACACGATTATCCAACAATTAACGAGTTAACTAATTACATAAAAGAAATTGACAAAAACTATTCAGTAACTGTTGAACAGGATATTATTAGAGTAGTAAAAGCTTAACACTATAATTTATTAGAAAATGACCAACATAGAACGTATTACAAAAAAAATATTTCAAAAATTTGGAATACTTATTCGTGTTTATAATGCAGCTACTAGTGAGGAGTTAAGACGAATTAAACTTTTACAACATTATAATATTGATTTAATTTTTGATATTGGTGCAAACAAAGGTCAATACGCAAAAGGTATTATTGATGCTGGATATTCTAATCAAATTGTATCATTTGAACCCTTATCATCCGCTCATAATGTGATTGAAAAAGAAAGTAAAAAATACACCAAATGGTCGGTTGCTCCTCGTTGTGCTGTTGGTAGCAAAAATGAAGAAATAGAAATAAATATATCTGAAAATTCGGTAAGTAGCACCCTACTTAACATGTTAGATTCTCACATTAAAGGTGCTCCCGATTCAAAAATTATTGGAAAAGAAAAAGTACACGTTTATCCTTTAGATGAAATTGGTATAGATTATTTACAAAATAATAAAAACCTGTTTATTAAAATGGATGTTCAAGGTTTTGAAAAAGAAGTTTTAAAAGGAGCTTCAAACACAATCCTTAAAGCAAAAGGAATTGAAATGGAGATTTCTTTAATTCCGTTATATGAAAACCAAACATTTTTATTAGAAGACGCTTTACAATATATGAAAGATAATAAGTTTCGTTTAGTAAGTATTGTTCCAGCATTTACAGACTTAAAAACGGGTGTTGTGCTTCAATTAAATGGAATTTTTTTTAAAGATTAATTTTTGAAGCGATTCTAATATTTAACCTCTGAGCATTTTATTAAACATAATATTTTCTTTTGGGATCAATAAAAAAACAAGGTGTTCAAAATGCAATAATCAACTTTATCGGTGTATCGATTGGCTTTGTGAGTTTATTATTTATTCAACCCAATTTGCTTAAAGCCGAAGAACTTGGATTAACTCGTATATTAATTGCAGCTGCAAGTTTAATAGCTGCCATTTTACCTTTAGGAATAAGCAGTATAACAACTAAATTTTTCCCCTATTTCCGAAACGTAGAAAAAAAACATTTTGGCTTTTTTGGTTTTATACTTCTATTTATATTGGTGGGCACAATAATATCAGGTATTTTAATTTATTCATTTAAAAACATTATACTAAACCTTTATACTCAACAATCCTTTTTATTCACACGCTTTTTTGATTTACTATTACCATTTGCAATTATAATAAGTTTAAATATTGCTTTAAATGCGTATTGCTACTCAATCTTTAAAACATCTATTATCAGCTTATTTGAAGGCATTATTGTGCGTATTTTATTTGTATTAATAATTGTTATTTACTATTTTCAATGGATAAATTTAACGCAGTTTATTTATTTATTTATTGGCATTTATTTATTTCAAGCTTTATCAATTATAATTTATATCCATCAAGTTGATACACTTTCGTTTAAAATTAACACCTCACAATTTAAGTCAATAGGCACTTCAAAAATGGTAACATTTGGTTTACTGTTAACACTAACAAACATTTCATCATTAAGCTTAAAACATTTGGATTCATTAATGATTGGAAAATACTTAACATTGGATTATGTTGGAATATTTGCTGTATCTGCATACATAGCATTGATAATAGAATTACCTCTTTCATCGCTTGAGAAAATAACACATTCCAAAGTATCTCAGGCTTGGGCAAATAAAGATTTAGATAGTATAAAAAAAATATATTACCTATCGGTAAAATATTTAATGTTGGCAGGCGGATTATTACTTGTTGGAATACTTATAAACATTCACGATTTATTAAACCTACTTCCAGAAACTTATCACAAAGGAGCTACAGTTACTATTATTGCAAGTGTTGGTGCATTTTTAAATATTGCCACAGGCGTAAATACATCCATACTTTTTACTTCCGAAAAATATATTTACGGTACATTTTTATTGTTTTTTTTATTCGTGTTATCCATCATTTTAAATATCTTATTAATTCCAGCATATGGTATCGAAGGCGCTGCAATTGCAACAGCTATATCCTCCGTAATATATAACACATTTAAATATTTTATCATTTGGAAAAACTTTAAATTACAACCATTTAATCGTTCTAGTTTAAAAATTTTAGTAGTAATTTTTATCAGTTTTTCAGTTGCTTATTTTTTACCTGGATTTAAAACTTCTATTGCTTCAATATTATTTCATTCGCTTGTTATTACAAGTGTTTACGGAATTTTAACATATTTATTGCAAATAGTTCCTGAGTTTCATAATTATATTCCGTTTAGAAAAAGAAAATAAAAAAAGCACCACATTTAAAAACATGGTGCTTTAAAGTTATTAAACGGCAATTTACCTTATACTTTTTTAATCATTGAATTATAAATATCAACTAAGGTATCTTGCAAATTCCATTTATAATTCCATTCCGGATAATCTTTTTGAAACTTAGACACATCGCTTATATACCATATATGATCACCACTTCGAGCAAGGTTACTGTAAGTATAATTTAACTTTTTACCTGTAATACCTTCACATAATTTTATCCCTTCTAACATCGAACAGTTTGCAAACCTTCCTCCACCTGCATTATATGCTTCACCCTGTTTCGGATTTTGATAAAAATGCCAAAACATATCGACTAAATCCGAACTGTGAATATTGTCACGAACTTGCTTTCCTTCGTACCCAAAAATAGTATATGAATTATTTGTTAAAGTACATTTCATTAAATAAGATAAAAACCCATGAAGTTGTGCACCACTATGGTTAGGACCCGTTAAGCAACCACCTCGGAAAACACCTACATTCATATTAAAATATTTCCCATATTCCTGTGCCATCACATCTGCAGCAACTTTGGATGCACCAAAAACAGAATGTTTGGTATGGTCGATGCTCATCTTTTCGTCAATACCGTTTTTAAAATAGGCATGTGTTTCAGCAATCTCCCACCGACTTTCTGTTTCAATTAATGGCAAAAAATTGGGATTATCGCCATACACTTTATTAGTAGATGTAAAAATAAAAACGGCTTCTTTACAATATTTACGGGTAAGTTCAAGCATGTGCATCGTACCTAATGCATTTACTTCAAAATCAGTAATAGGTTCCTTTGCAGCCCAATCGTGACTAGGTTGAGCAGCAGTGTGAACAATTAATTTAATATCACTTCCGTATTTATTAAATATTTTTTCTAATTCAACTAGGTTTCTTATATCAATATTATTGTGTTCGTAATTTGATACAGTAGATTTGATTCTATTCACATTCCAATTGGTAGATGCATCTGCTCCAAAGAAATAACTTCGCATATCATTGTCGATACCAATTACTTTATCGAATTTCTTTGAAAAAAAAGTAGCGGACTCACTTCCTATTAAACCACCAGAGCCTGTAATCAATACAATATTCATATTCTTATAAATAAAATAATTAGCGAATCAAAAGTAAATATATTTTATCATTTCTTCGAAAATAAAAAGGAACGAATCGTTCTTTTAATCCAATTCTTTTCTTAACATATTCAACGCTGAGTTGGCAGTTTTTTCAATATTTCGTTCTCGATTTTTTCCAAACAAAAACTTTTCAGAAATTACTTTTTCTGGCGTTGCAATTGCAATCCAAACAGTACCAACAGGTTTATCTTCTGTACCACCTCCTGGTCCTGCAATACCTGATGCAGCAATTGAATAATCCGTTTTATATTTTAACCGAATTGCTTTGGCCATTTGCTCAACCACCTGCTGACTAACCGCCCCTTGCGTATCTAAAAGTGCTTTAGAAATACCTAATTCTGTTTCTTTTATCTCGTAAGAGTATGAAATTACAGAACCTACATAATAATCAGAACTACCCGGAATGCGAGTTAATAAATGTGAAATATAACCACCCGTACAACTTTCAGCTGTAGCAATAGTTTTATTTTTATTACGCAATAAACTTCCAACAATTTCTTCAAGGCTTTCACTTTCTTCACCAAAAATTTCATAGCCATATATAAATTCTGAAATGATTTTTGTGAGGTCTTCAATTTTATTTTCGACGGCAATACGTAATTTATTTTCATCATTACCGATTGTAGTTAATCTTAAACGAACCATTCCTGGTGATGGCAAATATGCAAGTTTAATCTTTTCTGACTCCAAAGAATCTTCCCAATCAGAAATTAAATCCGCTAAAGACGATTCGCCGATACCTTGTGTTAGAATCGTTTTATGATAAATAAAAGGCAACTCAAATCGTTGTTTAATTTTGGGAATTATTTGATTTTTCATCATTGCCTTCATCTCGTAAGGCACCCCAGGCATCGAAACATAAATTGTACCATCTACATCAAACCACATTCCTGGTGCCGTTCCATTAAAATTACGCACTACTTCACAATTAGCAGGGACCTCTGCCTGCAAACGATTAGTTGGAGTTACTTCCCTTCCATAACTTGCAAAAACATCTACTACATCTTGGTACACCACTTTATCAAAACGCATGGTTGTACTAAAATATTCGCACAATGTTTTTTTTGTAATATCATCTTTTGTCGGCCCCAATCCACCTGTAATTAGAATAATACTCGCACGCTCCTTTGCCTCTTTCAATGCTTTTAAAATATGCTCTCTATCATCCGAAACAGAACTAATTTGTTTTACAGTAACACCATTTAAACTAAGCAATTCAGCCATAAATGCAGAATTAGTATCAACTATTTGTCCGATTAAAATTTCATCACCTATTGTAATTATTTCTGCCTGCATAAACTATTTAATTTAAAATAAGTTACTTCACCAATGTCATTTCATTCAGCAAATATCCTGCACCAGCATATTTGTCAATTACAAAAAGGGTGTATCTAACATCCAAAACAATGTTGCGAACTTGATTTGGATCATACATAATATCACTCATGGTACCTTCCCAGTCTCTATCGAAGTTAGTTCCAATCAATTCTCCTTTTGCATTTAATACTGGACTACCCGAATTACCACCAGTTGTATGATTACTAGCACAAAATGCAATTCGCAATTCTCCATTTTTATCAGCATAAGGACCATAATCTTTTTTTAGATACAATTCTTTTAATTTTGGAGAAACTATAAATTCATCTGACAATGGATTTTCCTTTTCCATCAAGCCATCCAATGTGGTGTAATAATCATAAAAAACACCATCACGAGGATGATATCCATTTACTTTACCATACGTTAATCGCAAGGTACTATTTGCATCCGGATAATATTTTTTTGTAGTAATTAGCTCACGCATCCCTTTCATATAAATACGATTAAGCCTTGCTATCTCATCATCCAAAGCATTATACTGAGGGCGAACATCTTTTGCAAATTTGGAATAACAACTTTGCATCAATTGAAAGATGGGGTCATTTTTTATTTTCAAATAATTTTCGCCGATATTATCAAGACTTTCTATAATTCTATTTTCTGATACAAATATTGATTTAGAATAAACAGAATCAGCATATTTTTTAAAATCATTTTTAAAAACCTTCTCAATATCAATAAATACGGAAGCTTGCATCGATTTAACTATATCAGTTGAATATATTTTTAATAAAGTTGCACATTCTTTTTGATCGGTAGAAACATTATAATTTTTAAAAAAAACTTTAGCTGCAACTTTTAATTTATCAATATCCTTCTGAATATCTTCTTGTTTTTTTCCATTTGTAAGAGCATCAATAACATCTGTAAATGAAAAAGCATAGCCTACAGCTTCTATTCCTAAAATAGATTCCATAAAATAATCACGTTGTTTATTTAAAACGCTATACTGTTTATATTTTTTTTCAAATTCATTAAACAATTTTCCATACTGAGCATTAGCCAATGTATCTGATTTTGCTTTTGAAATAAAATCTTGTTCAAATAGTCTTTTTTTATCGATCGCTTTTAATTTTTTCAATCCATTTATTTCCCCTTGCCACTTTTTATAATAGTTTGCCAAACTTGCATACTTGGCTGAATACTGAATACGAACCAAATCACTCGATTTCATATCGGCATCCATTATAGCCAATCGTGCATCACGAATCTTTACTTTTGCAGGGTCCGATTCGTTCATAATCATATCAACAGCATACGAAGTCAAATATTCACTTGTGCGGCCTGGAAACCCATAAACCATAGTAAAATCGTCCTTTTTAACACCTTTCATATTAACAGTTAAATGGTATTTCGGTTTGTAAGGAACGTTATCTGGAGAATAATTTGCCGGTTCATTATTTTTATCTGCATAAATTCTAAATAAAGAAAAATCACCTTTATGTTGTGGCCACATCCAATTATCTGTATCTGAACCAAATTTACCTATTGATGATGGCGGCGCACCAACTAAACGAACATCTTTAAAGGTTTCGGTAATAAACATATAATATTCGTTTCCATAAAAAAATGGGCGAATAAATGCTCCATAATGCGTACCAACAACTGCTTCTTTTTGCAATACAGTAATGTTTTCATTTATTTTTTTATCGCGATTTACATCACTCATTGTATCAGAAACACCTGTTAAAATTTTTAGTGTTACATCTTCCATCCTAATGATAAACATAGCGGTAACACCTTCATTAGATAATTCCTCTTTCTGATTCATTGCCCAAAAGCCATTGGTCAGCAAATCGTTTTCAACCGAACTATGGGCTTGTATTTGACTATATCCACAATGGTGATTGGTTAGTATCAAACCTTTATCGGATATAACTTCTGCTGTACACCCTCCGTTAAATTGAACAATGGCATCTTTTAAGCAGGTTTTATTAATACTGTAAATGTCTTCAGCAGAAAGCTTTAATCCATTTTTCTTCATATCTGATTCGTTCAATTGCTTTAAGAGCAATGGAAGCCACATGCCTTCATCGGCTTTTAGAGAAATGAAAAATGAAAAATTTAAAATAAAATAAGCGGAGATAATTTTTTTAATCATCATAAATAAAAGAAGTATTAAATTATATTATATTATTTAATTTTTATAAGTTTTT
>CANCPZ010000108.1 GCA_947380175.1 Bacteroidota bacterium
TATTTTCATCAAATAAATTCCATTTGCAATATTTTGAATGTTTATTTCTGAATTTTGGTTTATTTCAGATTGCAACAAAATTTGCCTTCCACTAATATCTAAAAGTTGAATAGTCGATTTATTAGGCGTTTTAACTGTTATTTTTTCGCTAGCTGGATTAGGAAAAATTGTAACCAAATCTAATGAATTATCATAATCTACTACTCCTAATGATATGCAATTTAAAACTTTAAAGCTACAAGGGTCGCCATTTAAATATACTGATATAGTATTTAAATCGGCACTACAAAAATTAATACCATTTAACATAGTAAAACGCACGGTAACGAGAACTGTATCGTGCGTATAATTATGAAAACTATTTGACGTAAACCTAATTGTTTGGTCAGCAGAATTATAAAATGAACTTGAGGTTATATAGTATGCTTTCGAATATATAGAATCATATAAAAAATTTATTTGGTCATATTTCATTGAAAAATCTAATGCATTCACAACATCATCTGATCTAAATAAAACAGGGAACTCCACCTGTGAACCTGTAACAACAGCATTCGATAAATCAAAAATTACTGTGTCCAATGCATTGATAACAGAAGGTGTTTTTAAATTTACCTTATCATGATTATTATTTTGAGCTTGAGCAATAAACCCAATAAAAATTGTACAAAAAATTAGTAAATGTTTTTTCATGTTGTTCTATTAATTAATTTCAATTTCACTTCTAAATAATACTTATTATCTTATGTGCTTCTATTGTTTTTCTTTTTAAAAGTATATATACAAGAGAACTCAAAGCCTTTATTACCATACTGTTTCATATACGAAGTATTAATATCATAACTGATTCTAAATAAATTATTTCTAAATTTTATTCCAGCATGAAGCACAATTGAATTTTGAGTTCGCCAAGCAAAACCCAATATTGTTTGGTAATCTGTATTTTTGATTTTATTAAAACTTAGTAAACCAAGATTCAACTCATTAGCTTTAGCTTGATTCATATATAGTACTTGCGGCAATATTCGCATTTCGTCATTTATATTTACATAACAACCTGCTTGAATATTGAAACGTATTGGTGTGGTACTAAATGATGATGTAAATGATTCATTTGGTTGATTTAAGTGGTAAAGTGAAGCCCCTGCAAATGGTGAAAAGTTTTTATTTTCATCAATGAATCTATAGTAAATACCCATATTTACATCCAAATGAGAGTAACTTTCTTTTGCAAAATTTTCGCCAGTAGGAAGGTTTATATCAAAGCCATCAGAAGAAGAAGCAGAATACTGATTATCGTAACTAAAGTTTGCGGCGTTTAAACTTTTATGTAAAATACCCATTTGTATTCCAATAGATAAATTATGCTTATCATATCCAGATGGATCTTTGTGAATAATACGATATGCTCCTGAAAGCATAAAATTGAAGGTATTGAAAGAACCATTTAAACTTTTATTATCAATAATATATTCGCCAAAAGAAAACTTTTTATTAATCGGAATATCAAAACCAGCTGTAACAGTAGAAAACTGATCACTAAACGATTTATTAGCTTGTGTCCGATAATTAGCATTTATTCTAAAATCCCAATCTTCATTTAAACGCATGCCTGTTAAAGCAGGATTTATGTAAAGGGGGTTAGCATCGTATTGCGATAAATGAAAATCTTGAGCAACACTTTGTAATGCTATAAGCGCAAAGCTAATTGTAAAAATATATAATCTTGTTTTCATATTTACGAATTAACGCACCAAAGTAACTACTCCGTGCATTTTAATACTTTCATTATCAATTGTTTTTCCTTTTACTGAATATTCATACACACCAACAGGTTGATCTACTCCATTCAAAGTTCCATCCCATCCTTCACTTTGGGATGTTGAGAAAAATACTTGATTGCCCCATTCATTAAATATTTTGAATTCCATTTCAATCATTGGTCCACCTCTAACTTTTAATTTATCATTACTTCCATCGTTGTTTGGTGTAAAAGCTTTAGGCACCGCAACAATATCAGAGTTAGTAACAGTTATTGTATCACAATAATTTGACTGACATCCTATTAAATTTCCAACTGTTATGCACGCATAATAATTACCTATATTAAAATATGTATGAGTTGGATTTTCGTTTATTGACAAGGTGCTATCACCAAATGCCCATAAACTATTTGTATAATTTGTTGAATGATTTGAGAAACTTACCACGGCATTTGTAAGTTTCACTTTATCAGGTGTAGCAATAAATAGTGCTGTGGGGTTTTCGCCAACAGTAATGTATGCTTTTTTTATTAATGAATCGGAACAACCTGCATCTGTAATTACGTAATGTTTAACAGTATAAATTCCACTATTCAAATAAATATGACTTGAATTTTGTGAAAAGGATATTCCTGCATCGCCAAAGTTCCATGAGTAATTCGATGTAGCTAAAGTACTGGAAGAATCAATAAATAAAACATTTAGCGGCTTACATCCCGAAAGAATAGTTGCACCAAACTTTACAATTGGTTTATTTTCTATCACGATTGTTTTTGCGATACTATCGGAACAGTTTTGATTGTTTTTTACAACTAAGCTTACTAAATAAGTACCTGGATTTGCATAGATGTAGGATGGATTATGTTGCGAACTTGAATTACCATCTCCAAAATTCCATTTCCAATTTGAAATTGTTCCGGAAGAAACAGTTGAACTATCAGTAAATACTGTTGGAGCACCCAAACATCTGTTACCTACTCCAAAATTTGCAACTGGAGATGTGTTTACAATAATGTAGGATGGTTTTACTAATGAGTCAGTACAACCTGCCGATGTTGTTACATAGTGGGTAACAGTATAAATTCCTGCTGATAAGAATGTGTGTATTGGATTAACAGATGTGGATGTTGTGTTGTCGCCAAAACTCCATGAATAAGATGATCCTGAAGCGGTAATTGAGGAGTCGTTAAAACTTACCAGTAATGGCGAACAACCTCCTAAAATATCACCAACAAATTTTACAATTGGTTTGTTTTGTATAATGATTGTTCGTATTATACTATCATAACAACTTTGATTAGAAGTAACTTTTAAACTCACAACGTATGTTCCTTCTAAAGCATAACTATGAGAAGGGTTTTGAAGTGTACTGATATTTCCATCACCAAAATACCACTTCCAATTTGCAATTGAACCTGGAGGAATTGTTGAGCTATCAGTAAAATTTAATGAGGCTCCGACACATCCATTTATTGCATTGAAATTTGCAATAGGTGCAGTATTTACATTTATATATGATGGTTTCACTAACGAATCTGAACATCCTGCTGATGTTGTAACATAATGAGTAACTGTAAATGCACCGGAAGTATTAAATGTATGTGAACAGTTTTTTGTTGAAGCAAATGTGTTATCTCCAAAACTCCAAGAATAGGTTGATCCTAAAGATGTGTTTGAAGAATCTGAAAAACTTACATTTAAAGGGAAACATCCAGATAAAATATTTCCAGAAAAATTTATAATTGGTTTATCCTGTATTGTTATTATTTTTGAAATACTATCAGAGCAATTTTGATTGGTGATGATTTTAAAACTTACAGTATAGGTACCTGGCAGCGCATAAATGTGTGAAGGATTTTGAATTGTACTAATAGTTCCGTCACCAAAATACCATTTCCAACTGTTTGTTGCTCCTGATGAAACGATTGAACTATCAAGGAAATTTATTACAGCACCAGTACATCCGTTAACAGTATTAAATTTAGCTACAGGTTGACTATTTACAATTACATACCCCGTTTTCACTAATGAATCGGAACAACCGGCAGTTGTTGTTACATAATGTGTAATATTGTAAACGCCAGCTGTTATAAAATTATGAGTTACATCTTTCAAAATTGAGGTTGTGTAATCACCAAAATTCCATGAATAAACAGATCCTGCAGCTGTAATAGAAGAGTCCGTAAATACTGTTTTTAATGGCATGCAGCCAGATAAGACATCGCCTGAAAAATTAACAATGGGTTTGTCTTCAATAGTAATTATTTTTGAAATACTATCGGCACAATTTAGGTTAGTGGTAACTTTTAAACTTACGATATATGGTCCAGCAGATGAATAACTATGAGAATCATTTTGAAGAATACTTGAATTTCCGTCCCCATAATACCATTTCCAACTAGTAATTGTTCCGGAAGAAACAGTTGAGCTGCTATTAAAATTTATGGTTGCACCTGTACATCCATTAGTAGCTATGAAGTTTGCTGTAGGTGAAGTAACAGCAACATAATTTGAATAGGTTGCAACGCAACCTGAATCAGAAATACTATTTAATGTAACTAAATAATTACCACCTGAAGCATATGTATGAATAGGATTTAAAACAAGACTGGAATCTGTATCACCAAAATCCCAATGCCAATCTGTAATTGAACCGGATGCTATTGAAGAATTATTAGTAAATGTGATAGTACTATTAGTACAATTTAAGATTGATGAAAAATTTACAGTTGGAGAATTATTTACAATTAATGTTTTGCTGATTGTATCAAGGCATCCCTCATTCGATGTTGCAATTAGCGTTACAGTATAGTTGCCATTACTAGAAAATGTAGTACTGGGGTTTTGTGAATTGGCGGTATTCCCATTTCCAAAATCCCATGACCAATTGGTTACAGTACCACTTGTTAAAGTTGAAATTCCATTAAAGATTTCATTTGTGCCGGTACAAAGTTTAGTACTTGTAAAACCAGCTATCAAGCCATGTGCAGGAACTTCAGAAAATTTAAAAGCACAGGGGTCTCCATTCAAATAAGCGGTAATCGAATTAAAATCTGATTTACTAATTACACCACATGGATTTGTAAATAAAAAGCGAATTGCTACCAATGACGAGTTATGATCAAAGTCATGTGAACTATAAGATGCGAATCTCAAAAACCGATCTGCATTATTAAAATTTGCATATTGGGATAAATATGATTTGTAATTAATTATTGAATCGTATGTTAAGTTAAGTTCATTAAATTTTAATGAAAAGTCGAGTGCATTTATTAAATCATCAGATATTAATAAAACAGGAATATCAACATAATTTGCTGTGTACACAGCATGCGACAAATCAAAAACAACAGTGTCGTTTGTATTGATTATTAAGGGCTGTAACATCAAACTTGATTTTACAGTTTTGTTACTAAAAGTGCCGGCAATAATACTATTGCATATTAAAATAATAATTAACGTCAATAATTTATTTTTCATTCTTTTATGTTGATTGAAAAAAATTGAGGTATTAGCTTTTTATTTTGCTATTACCAAAACAGTTTTTTTATTTTTAATAATTATCGGGCAAATATAACCGACAGGCAATTTATTAATATCAAAGGCACGTTATCTTTAAGTTAGATTTTTGTTAACTGTATTAACTAAAAAAAGCCCTCCGAAAGTTCGGAGGGCTTTAAAAAAATTAAATGAAAGAAAGAATTATTTATTATTAATCACCACTTTTTTAATTGACACAATATTATCATTAGAAATTTTCATCATGTATACACCATCAGCAATATTTTGAGTATTGATTTCTTGCTTTTGGTTTGCAACTAAATTAGTTTGAAAAACAACTTGTTTACCCGTCATATCAAATAATTGAACCATTGCATTTTGAGTTGCCATAACATTTAATACTTCGTGAGCAGGATTTGGATAAATGCTTACAAAATTGTTATCGCTGTTAACAGTAGATATTCCAGTAGTTGTAGCTGCTGCTCCTACTACTTCAACATTTACTTTTTCACCATTCAAATATGCTTCTAATGAACTTAAATCAGCTTGATCAACTTGTACTGCCGAAGTTGCAAAACGAACAGATACAATTGGTTGAGTTAAGTCATAATTTTGGAAACTGTTAGAAGTAAAACGAACTGTTTTATCAGCAGTATTAAAATTATCTAATGCTTGTGCATAAGATGCATGATTTACAATTGAATTGTAAGATAATGTAGCATCATTAAATTGCATTGAAAAGTCAAGCGCATTAACATTGTTAGTTGCTGTAACAGAAACTGGAATTGTAATAAAACCATTGTTAATTGTTGCAGTTGATAAATCGAAAGTAACTTTGTCTGTAGAAGACATTGCTTTTAACATACCATCAGCAGCAATATTTTTGTAGCTACCATTCACATCACCTAACATGATACCATAATAATTACCAGTTAAAATTAAAGGACATGTATTGATTCCTGAAACTGGTACTGATAATTGAACTGGAACAACTGGCACTCTTTTTTTAGAAAAACCTGTACCATTATCTAAAGGAAATGTTGTTGATTTTTGGTACGCTGCAGAAGCTAATAAAGTAGGATCAACAAATGTCCAGTCGTTAGATGGTTTACCATTTGAAACACCTGCTGCTGAATAGTTCCAAGCTTGTTTAAATTCTGGAATAGAAAGTACAGTACGTAGATTAATTTGCGAAACGTCACCTGCAGATACAATTCCATCCTGATTAACATCTAACGCAATAATTTGATAAATTGTAGGAACAAATGTAGGATCATTAATTAATAATTTACGAGCCAATAACGCATCGAAACCATTTACTACCGGTTGAACACTTGTAGTTGAAAGGATATCTCTTTGAATTGTTACAGCTTCTCCATTCCAAATATTATGTACAAAGTTACCAGTTAAATCTGGGTTTACAGCAACAGTTGATAACGCAGTACCTGTTGTGTTATTACCTTTTACATTTGTAGCTAAGTATTGATTTGGGTTTGCAACATTGTAAAGTATTGATGCACTATCAGCCCAAAATTTAAGTTTACCTGTAAACAAACTATCTTTATAAGAGATATACTTACCAGCTTGAACTAATTTTGTACTATAACCATTTCCATAACTTTCTAGTAAATCTGTAACTGTATATTTTGCTGTATCTACAGATAAAAAACCTGCAGTTTTAGAAAACTCAACACAAAAAATATTACCAGTTCCTGTAAATTTAGTATTTAGAGGTGCAGAAGTATTAAAGAATGCAGAGATTGTAATTAAACCATTTACAGCATCAACACTGTTTGAAACATCAACATAAGAAGGATTAATCAACGCATTGTTAACTGTGATATTTCCAGTTGGAGCAACTTTAGTAATATCGTAATGTAAAACTAAATCGTAACCAATTACGTTTTTAACTGTATCTACAGCAGCAACTGGTAAACAAAATGTATTGCTTAAACATTTTTCAGTTGTAGTAACAACTTTATAAGGTAATGCATTAGGATCGGCAACTGTTAAAACAACAATAGCAGACGTAGTAATTGCACCTTTGTTATCAGTTGCTTTTGCAGTAATATTTGCAGTTCCAATAACACTTGTCCAGTTTAAAGAATATGGAGAAGTAGCATCAACACCTACAGAAACGTTATTCACAAAAAATTCAACTTGAGTAACTGAACCACCTACATCTGAATCCGCTGCATTTGCAGTAATAGTTACTAAAGCTGGTGCAGTAACTGATGAACCACTTAATGGAGCAGTAATAGCAACTGTTGGAGGAACGTTAGCCAATACTGAAATATTTACGGTAGCAGAAGTTGTTTGTAAACCTAAGTTATCAGTAGCTTTTGCAGTTAATACGTGACCACCTAAAGTGCTAGTATAGTTAAAGGTATATGGAGATGAATTGTCTGTACCAACCAACGAACCATCTACAAAAAATTGAACGGAAGCAACAGAACCGCTTGCATCTGGATCGGAAGCACTTGCTGCAATTGCAACAACATCACCCACTACATAAGAAGAACCACCAGCAGGAGAAGTAATGCTAACAGTTGGAGCTTGATTGTTTGCAACTGTAATTGCAACAATGGCAGATGTTGCAGAATCACCTAAGTTGTCAAATGCTCTAGCAGTTAAGTTATGTGAACCTAAAACACCTGTATAACTTGCAGTATATGGTGAAGAATTATCAGTACTTAATAATGTACCATCAACAAAAAATTGCACAGAAGCAACTGAACCACCTAAATCTGTATCCGCTGCATTTGCAGTAATTGAAACAACGGTACCGGTAATAGCACTTGAACCTCCTGCTGGTGCTGTAATACTAACAGTTGGAGGATGATTTGCAGCACGTGTCAAACTTGGTATTGAAATTTCAGAACCAGAAGGATTCTTAGCTACAAAGTTTTGAGTTCCACCAGTTGGAGTTCCAACTTGAAGATTTAATTCAAATTCAAAAACACCATCCGTTGTAAACTGACCAATTAAAATTTTATTAGTACTTGCAACGGGGCCCGCAACACCACCGGCAACATAAATAGAACCATTTGTTGTGTTGAAAGTGTTACCAGGTGTAGAACCATCATTAAACATAGAAGCATCTAAACCCGGAGTAAAACTTGCTGCACTTGGAGCAGCTAATCCTGTTGGTGCACCTGAATAATAATAACCATCTTGAGAAGTTAAAGCTAAACCTGCCAAAGCAGCATTATTTTGTAAAACATTTCCTACAACCGATGTAATTAAATTTGCACCACCTAAAGTAACATCATCTTCTGATTTTAAAATACCATACGCATTACTTGCAGCAGCACCTAAAGCAAAATAAGAATCTAAACCAAGCGTACTTCCTGTTGTATTTTTTACACCATTTCTGGAAAAGTTAGCAGTAGTAGCTCCCGCAGAGTTGTTATAAAATGCAGTTGTTGTAGTTACTTTTAATGCGTGACTTGGAGCAGCAACACCATAAATCGCTTGTAAATTATACCCAGTTAATAAATCAGCATAAACTCTATAAGTTACTGAACCTGCAGGTAATTTACCTGTTGCATAACCTGCACCTGTTAAATCAGCGTTTGCAGCTGTTGCATCAGCTGCATTTGAAATATAATACTTTTCTACAATGACGTTTTCTAACCCATTTTGTGCATGAGCTAAACCACCAAGTAGGGCAAGTCCAAGCCCAAACACTAGTTTTTTTGTTTTCATTTTTTTTTTTAGTATTTTTTATTTATTTGATTTTTGCGTTTAAATAATAATTAAGTCATTGCTTTAATTAAAAATTAAAGCAATGACTTATAAAAATTAGTGACAAGATTGATTAAAGTTTCCAAGCAATTGAAGGAAATCCACGTTGTCAGTTTTACCATCCTGATTAACATCTGTTGGACAAGGTGCTAAACCTCCTGTTGTTTGCAATAAACTTGCATAAGCCCAGTTTGATAAAAAAGAA
>CANCPZ010000109.1 GCA_947380175.1 Bacteroidota bacterium
TAAACTACTTCGGAAAGACTACCTTTTACAGGTACTCTGCCCGAAATACCTTCGGGAACTAGCTTTTTAATGTCGTCTTCTGCATCTTGGAAATAACGGTCCTTCGAACCTTTTTGCATGGCTTCGATTGATCCCATTCCGCGGTATGATTTAAATTTTCGTCCTTCATAAATAATCGTTTCACCAGGTGATTCTTCTACGCCTGCAAACATCGAACCCATCATTACAGAACCTGCTCCCGCTGCTAAAGCCTTTACAATATCCCCTGTAAAGCGAATACCTCCATCGGCAATAATTGGAATGCCTTTACCTTTTAAAGCAGCAGCAACATCCAGCACAGCCGTTAATTGAGGAACTCCCACACCTGCTATAATACGCGTAGTGCATATTGATCCAGGACCGATTCCAACCTTAATTGCGTCAGCACCTGCTTTTACCAAAGCTAATGCAGCGTCTGCTGTTGCTATATTTCCAACAACAACTTGTAATGCAGGGTATGATTTTTTAACTTTTTTTAATGCTTCAAGCACTCCTTTTGAATGACCATGTGCTGTATCTATTACTATCGCATCAACACCTGCTTTTACTAATGCATCAACTCTATCTATCATATCAGCAGTAACGCCAACTGCAGCCGCAACACAAAGTCGACCAAGTTTATCTTTATTTGCGTTTGGGTGAACTTTAACTTTTATGATGTCGCGATAGGTAATTAATCCAACCAGTTTACCTTGTTTATCAACTACTGGTAATTTTTCGATTTTATGATGTTGAAGAATTTGTTCTGCCTTTTTTAAATCGGTACCTTCTTTAGCAATAATTAAATTTTTGCTTGTCATTACCTCATTGATAGGTCGTTTTATGTTTTTTTCGAACCGTAAATCGCGATTTGTAACAATTCCTATTAATTCTTTTTTTGTATTAATTACTGGAATACCACCAATTTTGAATTCTTTCATTAACGCCAAGGCGTCCGAAACTATTGCCGTTTCCATTAAAGTAACTGGATCTAAAATCATTCCGCTCTCGGAACGCTTTACTTTTCGAACCTGTTCAGCCTGGTCTTGTATAACCATGTTTTTATGCAGCACGCCTATACCACCTTCTTGCGCAATCGAAATAGCCAATTGATATTCTGTAACAGTATCCATTGCTGCAGAAACGATTGGAGTATTTAACTTGATTTTTTTTGTGAAATAAGATGATATATCTACTTCACGTGGAAGTACTTCGGAATAGGCTGGTACTAAAAGAACATCATCGTAAGTTAAGCCTTCGCCTACAAATTTGGTCGAATTAAATGACATGGGAACGTGGTTTTAATTTTAAAATCAATGATTAAAATTCTGGCAAAGATACATTTTTTTTATAATTTATTTTTCCTAATTTATCCTTTTTTCTTATATTTTTCAATACATTCCAATATTTACAATAATATATATAGCTTTTGATTGATAACTAATAAAGATTGCAACCAACTGCTTAATGGTTGAAATTTATTGCATACTACCAATGAATTTTAATATAATTTATTGCAGATATAAAAAAGAGTCTTATATTTGCGGTCATTATTTAAAAAAATTAAAAGAAAAATACAATGTATTTAACATCAGAAATAAAAAAGAATATTTTTAAATCTCACGGAAAATCAGAAGCTGACACAGGGACTTCAGAAGGGCAAATTGCTTTATTTTCTTATAGAATCAGTCATTTAACTGATCACTTAAAAAACAATAAAAAAGATTTTGGAACTCAAAAATCACTTATTGCTTTAGTTGCTAAAAGACGTAGTTTATTAGATTATTTAAAAGCGAATGACATCGAAAGATATCGTGCTATTGTTAAAAAACTTGAACTAAGAAAATAAGTTGACGTTTTTTAGATAAAATTTCGAAGGGCATCCTACTTTATTGTGGGATGCTTTTTGTGCATATATACACAAAGAAAATTTTTAAATCTTTCAATTTTCAATTTGTATTTTTAAACAATAAAGAGGTAAAGAAAACAATAAATTTAAAACAAAAAAACATGTCACAAATTGGAATTAAACACACGTTTGCATTAGCTGATGGACGTGAAATTACATTAGAAACCGGTAAATTAGCAAAACAAGCTGATGGATCTGTTGTAGTAAAAATGGGAGATACAATGTTGCTTGCAACAATTGTATCAAATAAAGATGCAAAAGAAGGAACAGATTTTTTACCGTTATCTGTTGATTATCAAGAGAAATTCGCAGCTGCTGGTCGTTTTCCTGGAGGTTTTTTTAAACGCGAAGCACGTATATCAGATTATGAAGTATTAATTTGTCGCTTGGTGGATCGCGCACTACGTCCTCTATTTCCTTCAGATTATCATTCAGATACTCAAGTATTGATTTCATTAATCTCAGGTGATAAAAATACAATGCCTGATGCATTAGCTTGTTTAGCTGCATCGGCTGCTATTTCAGTATCTGATATTCCTTTTGACGGACCTGTTTCTGAAGTTCGTGTTGCAAAAATTGATGGGAAATTAATTGTAAATCCATCCGTTGATCAAATGGAAAAATCAACCTTGGATATGATTATTGCAGCTTCTGAAAAAGACATTATGATGGTGGAAGGTGAAATGAAAGAAGTGTCAGAAGCAGAAATGTTAGAAGCAATTAAATTTGGTCACGAATCGATAAAATTACAAATAAATGCAATTAAAGATTTAGTGGCAAAAGTTGAAGCTGTTAAAGGTAAAATTGTAAAGCGTGAATATAATCACGAAACTAATGATGCTGATTTAAAGGCTCGCGTTTACAAAGAACTTTATGATAAAGCTTACGCCGTTGCTAAAACTCAAAACCCAAATAAAAAAGAACGTGGAGCTGCATTTAAAGCTGTAGTAAACGACTTTATTGAATCATTACCAGAAGAAGAAAAAGTTTCAATCAATAAAACTTTGGTAAAAAAATATTACCATGATGTTGAATATGACGCTGTTCGTAGATTTGTACTTGATGAAAGAGCTCGTTTAGATGGCCGTAAAACAGATCAAATTCGCCCAATTTGGAGTGAAGTAGGTTACTTACCTTCTGCTCATGGCTCTGCAATATTTACTCGTGGTGAAACCCAATCATTAACTTCGGTAACATTAGGTACTAAATTGGATTTACAATCTATTGATAGAGCTTTATACCAAGGACAAAACAACTTTATGTTGCATTACAATTTTCCTGCATTTTCTACAGGTGAAGTAAAACCAAACCGAGGTCCAGGAAGAAGAGAAGTTGGTCATGGTAACTTAGCTGAACGTGCATTAAAACAAGTTATATCTCCTGAAAATCCTTATACAGTTCGTGTTGTTTCTGATATATTAGAATCAAATGGGTCATCCTCAATGGCTACAGTTTGTGCTGGAACATTGGCTTTGATGGATGCAGGTGTTAAAATAACTAAACCTGTTTCAGGAATTGCAATGGGGTTGATTACGGATGATAAAGGTAAATATGCAATACTTTCTGATATTTTAGGAGATGAAGATCATTTAGGTGATATGGATTTTAAAGTTACTGGTACCGTTGATGGTATTACTGCTTGCCAAATGGATTTAAAAGTAGATGGTTTACCTTATGAAGTAATGGCCGAAGCTCTAGAACAAGCTAAAAAAGGACGTTTACACATATTAGGTGAAATGGCTAAAACAATTACAACTACTCGCGAAGATTACAAGCCACATGCACCACGTATTGTTAAAATGGTTATTCCTAAAGAATTTATTGGAGCAATTATTGGACCTGGAGGAAAAATAATTCAGGAAATGCAACGTGAAACAGGTGCTATCATTGTAATTGAAGAAAAAGATAACCAAGGACATATTGATATCGTGGCATCTAATTCGGAAGCTATTAATGCTGTTTTAGCTAAAATAAAAGGAATTGTTGCGCAACCAGAAGTTGGTGAAATTTACGAAGGTAAAGTTAAGTCGATAATGGCGTTTGGTGCTTTTGTAGAGTTTATGCCAGGAAAAGATGGTTTATTACATATTTCAGAAGTTAGTCATAGTAGACTAGAAAATATGGATGGCGTTTTAAAAGAAGGTGATAAACTTCAAGTAAAATTAATAGGAGTAGATCCTAAAACAGGTAAATTTAAATTATCGCGTAAAGCTTTATTACTAAAGCCAGAAGCTGCTCCTTCAAGCAACTAGTTTTAAATTAAATGTTCCAATAAAAAACTCCTGTCATTTTTTTGATGGGAGTTTTTTTTATTCCCAAATCTTACAAAAAAAAACATCTCATTAAAGCCGACCTTACTATATTTAAGGTCTATCGATGAAAAATGCACTTTTATCTTTGAAAAAAATAATAAGATTGAAACTTTTTCAAATCTTTGTCGTATATCATATGAAGTTAAAACTAATATTTCATTTATGAGACAACTCAAAATAACTAAGCAAGTAACAAATCGAGAAACAGCATCATTAGACAAATATTTACAAGAAATAGGAAGAGTAGATTTGATAACCGCTGAAGAAGAAGTTGAGTTGGCGCGAAAAATTCATAATGGGGATCAGGCAGCATTGGAAAAATTAACAAAGGCTAATTTACGTTTTGTTGTTTCTGTTTCAAAACAATATCAAAACCAAGGGTTAAGTTTACCCGATTTAATAAATGAAGGGAATTTAGGTTTAATTAAAGCAGCACAACGATTTGATGAAACTCGTGGTTTTAAATTTATTTCCTATGCTGTTTGGTGGATTCGACAATCAATTCTTCAGGCATTAGCAGAGCAATCACGTATTGTGCGTTTGCCATTGAATAAGATTGGTGCAATCAATAAAATCAATAAAACATTTTCGAAATTAGAACAAGAATTTGAGCGAGAGCCAAGTGTTTCAGAAATAGCTGTAATGCTTGAGATTTCTGAAAATGAAGTAAAAGAGTCAATCAAAAATATTGGTCGCCATGTTTCAATGGATGCTCCATTAAATACAAGTGATGATAATTCGGGGAGTATGTATGATTTATTACAATCTGAAGATAATCCTAGTCCAGAATTTGGCTTACTACACGAATCATTGAAAAGAGAAATCGAAAGAGCTTTGCATACATTAACATCGCGTGAAGCCGATGTTGTAAAATTGTATTTCGGTTTAAGCGGACAACATTCTATGACATTAGAAGAAATTGGAGAAAAATTTGACCTTACGAGAGAAAGAGTTCGACAGATAAAAGAAAAAGCAATACGGAGATTAAAACATACATCAAGAAGTAAAATTTTAAAAACATATTTGGGATAGATAATGGCATAAATCAATTTTTATCCTGTAATTTGCGTATTCGTAAAAATACATTCTTGCATTATGAAATTATTAAAAGAAATGTGTGGTATCTGTGCACCATCTGGCAATGAAGCTGAAATGACTGCTTTTTTATTAAACTACATAAAAAAAAATCAAAAAAATTGGAAAGTTAAACCAAAAATACATGCAGGAAAAGGCTTTCAGGATTGTATTGTATTGGCTTTTGGTAAACCTAAAACAGCCATTTTTGCACACATTGATAGTATTGGTTTTACTGTGCGTTATAATAAACAATTAGTTAAAATTGGCGGTCCGCGAACGATTGATGGTTTTGAACTTGTGGGCGAAGACAGTAAAGGTAAAATTGATTGTAAGTTGCATGTGGACAAAGAAAATGGTATTTCTTATAAATACAACCGTGATATTGATAGAGGCACTGAATTAACATTTAAACCTAATTGGCGCGAAACAAAAGAATATGTTCAATGTTGTTATATGGATAACAGACTTGGAGTTTGGAATGCGCTAAAAGTAGCTGAAACATTAAAAGATGGGATAATTGTTTTTTCGTGTTATGAAGAACATGGTGGAGGAAGTGTTTCGTTTTTGCAAAAATTTATTTATGAAAAATATGGCGTTAATCAAGCCATTATATCCGATATAACATGGGTTACAGAGGGTGTTCCACATGGTAAAGGTGTAGTTATATCGTTACGCGATAGTTTAGTTCCGAGAAAAAGTTATTTAAAAAAAATAATTGCAATTGCTGAAAAATCAAAAATTCCATTTCAATTAGAGGTGGAAGGAACAGGTGGAAGTGATGCTAAAGAGTTGCAAATGGCTGAATATGCTTGGGATTGGTGCTTTATTGGTGCTCCAGAAGATAATGTGCACACACCGGACGAAAAAGTTTATAAAAATGATATTAATTCGATGGTAAAACTTTACAAGGAATTAATGGAAAATCTTTAATAAATTAGAGGGTATAACAATTTACAATGCGCAGATTTTTTATTATTATTATTTCCTTTTTATCTGCACCAACCTTTGCTTGTAAATGTGATCCGATAAAACCAATATCTCAAGAATTAGTTGCGAATTACGATGTTGTTTTTTTTGGGAAAATAGATTCGGTACAATATGCCAACCAAAATGGTTTATGTGTAGCTTATTTTTCAATTAATGATTTGTATAAAGGTTCTGTTTTACAAAATGTAAAAGTTAATTATGATTGCACATCGGAGTGTATGGTTAGTTTTGAAAAGTTTGACGAATGGATTGTTTATGCTAAATTTAAGCGTTTCGATTTAATCTCGGTAAGTATTTGTGGTCATAGCCGTAAATATTTTAAAGATCCATCTCAAGATTTTTATTTTACAACTTCATTAAAAACGTTTGATCAAGAAAAACAGTTTTTAAAAAAAACATTGCAGTTACACCCTTTTGCACAAAATAATAAATTAAATCAAGTTCAGGCTGATTTAAAGCCTCGTAATGATCAACCACAAGGCATTGTAAAGTTATGGCTTCTGTTTATTTCGTTTGGAGTAATGGGGGTTGTGTATTTTATTTCAAGAAAAAAAAACAATTAGTTTGGTATAGGAGAGATTGTATTGTTTCGATGCTATAATTAAGATTTTTGAAGGAAAGTTGTATTAAAAATAAGTTTTTAAAATATTAACATGGATGTGTATTGTATACCCGGCATGGGTGTGGATGAAAGATTATTTAGAAATATAAAACTCAATAATTGTACTATTCATTACATCAAATGGGAATCTGTAAATTCAAACGAATCGCTTCCCGAGTATGCAATGCGTTTATCAAAAAATATTGATACATCTAAGCCATTTGTGCTTATAGGTGTTTCTTTTGGTGGTATGTGTGCCATTGAAATTGCAAAAAAAACAAAACCAGTAAAAATATTTTTAATATCCTCTTGTAAAATTGCAGATGAATTACCATTTAAAATGGTTATGTGGAAAATGATGCCATTCTATAAGTTATTGAATGATGATTTTTTCAAGAGGTCGACTTTACTTATCGAAAAACAATTTGGGGTGTTTTCAAAAGAGCAAAAAAATAGATTTCATGAAATGTTGAACACCGCTCCTAAAGACTATTTTGCAAGAGCCATTAATTGTATTTTAACTTGGAAAAATAATGTAATTCCGGAAAATGTAATTCACATTCATGGTAATGCCGACCAATTATTACCTTATAAAAATATGAATTGCGATTATGTTATAAATGGTGGAACGCATTTTATGGTTGTAAATAAAGCCGATGAAATAAGTGAAATAATAAATAACGAGTTAAATCGTGTTTAATCATTGTTTTGAAAATGTATACCTGCTAGTGTTATTGTATATTTTACTAAATTTACCACTCCAACACTATGAGCAGCAACTCTATAATAGAAATTCATAATCTTTTTAAAACCTTTAAAGGTTCTTCGGAGTATGCTGTTAATGATGTTTCATTTTTAATCAATAGAAATGAAATATTTGGATTGCTTGGTCCTAACGGAGCAGGTAAAACTACAATAATATCCATATTATGTGGATTGTTTTCTGCATCTGAAGGGCAAGTAATTATTGATGGGATGGATCTAAAAAACGATTTAGCTAAAATTAAACAACTTGTTGGGGTTGTTCCTCAAGATATAGCCTTGTACCCAACTCTTACTGCTCGCGAAAATTTAAATTTTTATGGTCACATGTATGGCTTGAGTGGCAAAAAATTAAAAGCCAAAATAGATTTATGGCTAAATAATTTTGGTTTGTATGAAGCATCAAATCGAAAAGTGTCTACCTATTCTGGTGGAATGAAGCGCAGGGTAAATTTAATTGCAGGAATATTGCATGATCCTAAAATTTTATTTTTGGATGAACCAACTGTTGGTGTTGATGTTCAGTCGCGTAATGTAATAATTGAACATTTAAAAGAATTAAATAAATTAGGTACAACCATTATTTACACTTCACATCACATGGATGAGGCAGAACATTTTTGTACTCAGGTTGCAATAATTGATAACGGAAAAATAATTATTGAAGGTACACCAAGCTACCTAATTAAAGAACATTCGGGATGTACAAATCTAGAAGGTGTTTTTCTGCAATTAACAAACAAAAAATTACGAGATTAAAATCACTTTCAAACGTATTGCTTGCGTTATAAAATTAATCTATTGAAATTCCATTTACATCAGTAGTTAAAATTTCGGTCATGTAATTAAGGAAAGGCTTCATTTTGTAAAATGTGCTAGCAACTTCTTTTACAAACGAATCAGCCATTGCTTCTTTGTCAGTAAATTTTTTCATCAGAATAAATTGTTTGTATCTCAATAAATCAATATTCGGATGTTTTGAATCGTACCCTTTTGGACTGGTTTTTATTTGGTCACCAATCAATGAAGCAAACGTATCTTTAAAAGTTTTACTTTTCAATATTTTTCTCAAGGGCTCCGCATCATATGCAAATTCATCTCGAATTCTTTTTAAATCTTTTGGTTCAGGCTCCCAAAAACCACCTGCAATAAAAGTGTTACCAGGTTCTAAATGAAAATAATACCCACCTCTTCTTTGTTTGGTAGCTCTTGTAAAACTGCCACTCCAATTTGTTTTGTAAGGTATTTTTTCTTTCGAAAAGCGTGTGTCTTTATATATTCGATGCAAACTTTTTTTACCCGATGGTGTTTCAATCACATCAATTTTATTCATTTCAATAAGCAAGGCGTCAGCAAAAGATGTTATTTGCTCCAACTCCGAAATGTATTTATTTTTATTTAAAGCAAACCAATCTCTGTTATTGTTCTTTTTTAGAATCTTTAAAAATTCGAAACTGGATGGATTAATTGTTACTTTATTCATAAAAAAGTAGTACGGTTGATTAATAAAAT
>CANCPZ010000110.1 GCA_947380175.1 Bacteroidota bacterium
ATCGCATAACAGGGATTTAACATTGGTGACAGTTTTATGCTTTATATAAACATTTGAGTAATTAATAAACTTTGGTGCTAGCAAATGGAGAATCGTTTTTAAATGGAACAATTAAAATGCAGAAGAAGTTCAAATCATTGATTATCACTAAAACCTAAAAATCAAAAACCTAAAAACCTAAAAAACTAAAAAACATACAACTGGTAGAAATTCTACAAGACGACTTTGACATCGAACAAGAAAAAATGAAAAGGAGGCCGAACTTAACGCTATTAAGTAATTTGCTCGTAACACTTCATAACAAAGGTCTATCGTTATTTGGGCATTTTGCTTCTAAAGACAATTTGAGTATATTTAAGAATCAGGCTTCGCAATTATAAGGATAATAAAAAAACGGGCATCGGGCTAGTGAACATTACAAGTATTTTTCAAAGGGCATATACACATGGAACTAAATAGTAAGAAACTGGAAAGAACATCTAAAATTATATACAATACAATTTCTGTAATACTTTGTTTGTTTTTAATCCTTTTATCAAGTAAAATTATTGACGACTTAGACACAACGACAACAAGACCGGAAATTGAGCAATTTGAAAACAAAAATGCACTAACGGACCTAGATAAAAAAAACAAAATTTTAGAAATAGAGCTAGAAAATTTAAACAATAAAAAAAATTCACTCGAAAAAACAATATCAACTGCAAAAGAAAATTGCAAAAATGAACAACAATCTTTTGATAATTGGGTGCAAACAAGGAAAACATTGGGTTCGCCAAACAAAGATGAAGCGGTAATCGAAAGAGCTAATAATCTAGATGTTTTTTATAAAATCGAAAAAGAGTGGCGTTCTCAGCTAAGTTCTGAAGAAAAAGAAATAAAAAATGCAGAAACAATACAAGCTGAAATTTCCCTACAAATTGAAAAAGAAAATGAAATAGCTGAAAAAAAATATGAAGAGGAATTAAAACGTTATGATCTTAAAGTTTTTTTTATTCGACTCCTTTTCGTTGCTCCTATTTTAGCATTAGGTATTTTCTTTTTTATTCGATACAGAAAAAATAAATTCTGGCCTTTATATTTTGGATTCACTTTATTTTCTTTTTATGCCTTTTTCTTTGGTCTTGTACCTTATTTGCCAAGTTATGGTGGATATATTAGGTATACAGTTGGTATAATATTATCAGTTAGTCTAGGCTATTATGCAATAAAAAGAATAAGAGCGTTTATAGAAGAAAAACAAACTGAATTAAAAGTTTCCACCCAGGAACGTGCGAAGAATGTGCAAATCGAAGTTGCAGAAAAAGCACTTGAAAATCATTTTTGTCCATCTTGTGGAAAAGACTTTTTAATTAAAAAATGGGAGTTACCTGTTAAACTAAATGATATTGATACAATCAAACTTGCAACAGACTTTTGCAGACACTGTGGACTAGAATTGTTTAGTAATTGTAAAACATGCAGCAATAGAAACTTTGCACATTTACCATTTTGTTCGACATGTGGTACAAAATCAACAAAAGAAAACTACTTGTAAAATGGGCTAAAAAATGCGGAGGTTCTACTAACGATTAAAATCAATAAATAATTCTAATATCTTTAATTAACTATCAAATTATTTCAAAAAACTAATTAACTTTCTTTAGTTCCAACTCTGCAGGTTTAAAACTCGGATTAATATCAATACATGCTTGAAAATCCAATAAAGCTTTTTTCGTATCTCCTTTTAACTTCTGTGAAATTCCACGGCTATAATAAGCTTCTACATATTTAGGTTCTATTTTTATTGCTTCCGAAAAATGACTTATTGCCTCCTCGTATTTTTTAAAAATCATTAAATTAATAACTCCCATATTGTAATGCGCATATTTATTTTTGGCATCTATTTGTAATAACGAAGTATAAGCTCCCAAGGAGTTATTCCAATCTTGCATATCTTGATAACACTTACCTAAATCGTACCAAGACTCAATGCTTTTAGGCTGAATTCGTATAGCATTTTTATAATACTGAATAGCTAACTTGTTTTTTTTTGCAGCACATAATATGCCTAATTGCATGTAAGCAGCATAATACAATTGATCTTGTTCAACAGCTGTTTGCATACTCGAAATAGCTTTGAGGGTATCCTTCAGATCCTTATAATTCATGCCTTTCATAAAGTAGGCTTTTGCATTGTACTGATTTATTTTTAAAGCCATATTTATATACTCAATCGATTTTTCATGTTTGCGAACATACAAATACAACTCCGCCAAATTGAGCATTGCATCAACATTTTTAGAATCGAGTTTAATGCTTTTTTCTAATGCTGTTTTTGCTTTGCCTGTTTGATTACTAACAAAACATAAATCGGCAAGCGTTAAATAGTAAGCCGACTTTGAACTATCCAATTTTAATGCTGCATTAATATCTGCAAAACCTGCTTCGTATTTTTTATCTGCAAAATAATATTTAGCTCTTAAATGATATGCATCCGAATTATTTGGGTTTTGAGCCAGCTGATCGTTTAAACTTTTTAATTCATCTGAAATTTTAACACCTGAAGTATCGGTATTTTTTATTTCTGTTTTTTTAACATCAGTGCCACAAGAAACAAAAATGCTCATTGAAATAACCAGAAGAAATTGAATAAAACACCTTATTTTCATAAAGACTTAAAGGGAATTAAAATTAAAAAATAAATTATTTCAAAATTGAATTAGATATTCGGCAATTGAATTTTTAATTATTGAAAATACGAACAAATATAAATAAAAAATGTCACCCCCTTTATTAAAGCGATCTGTTGGAAATGCTTAAAATTGGGGATGACATTATGAAAAAAGCAATAATAAAAAACTATAGAATCTTCGAAAAAAAAGTTCACAAAACAATTGTTTTAGCAAGAGTTATGCTAACTCAACAACTGGTGTTGCATTTTCGCTTAATGCAACCCTGATTTTAGTTTCAATCTCTTCGCACAATTCTAAATTATCTTTAAACAAAACCTTAACGGCATCACGCCCCTGACCTAATTTAATATCACCATAACTAAACCATGAACCGGCCTTTTTAATGATATTATGCTCAACACCAAGATCAACAATTTCACCAACTTTAGAAACACCTTCGCCATACATAATATCAAATTCTGCCTGACGGAAAGGTGGTGCTACTTTATTTTTAACAACTTTAACACGTGTACGATTTCCTACAACTGCATCTCCATCCTTAATTTGTCCTATTCTGCGTATATCAAGACGAACAGAAGCATAAAATTTTAATGCATTACCACCTGTTGTAGTTTCAGGATTACCAAACATAACACCAATTTTTTCGCGCAACTGATTGATGAAGATGCAGCAACATCCCGTTTTATTAATCGTTCCAGTTAATTTACGTAATGCCTGCGACATTAAACGAGCGTGTAATCCCATTTTAGAGTCACCCATTTCACCTTCAATTTCACTCTTAGGTACCAATGCAGCAACCGAGTCAATTACAATAATATCAATAGCTCCAGACCGAATTAAATTTTCAGCAATCTCCAAGGCTTGTTCACCATTATCAGGTTGAGAGATTAATAAATTTTCAGTATCAATTCCTAATTTTTCGGCATACGAGCGATCAAATGCATGCTCCGCATCAATAAATGCAGCAATGCCTCCAGCCTTTTGAACTTCGGCAATAGCATGTAATGTTAAGGTTGTTTTACCTGATGATTCAGGGCCATAAATTTCAATCACTCTACCTTTTGGTAAACCACCAATACCCAAAGCGATATCCAAAGACAATGAACCTGTAGGAATAACTTCTACATTTTCTACTGCTTTATCTCCCATTTTCATAATGGCTCCTTTACCGTACGTTTTTTCTAATTTATCAAGTGTTAATTGTAACGCTTTTAATTTTTCTTTGTTTACAGATTCTTTAGCATTTTTTGCTTCTTTAGTTTCTTTGCTCATTGTAGGTTATATTAATTGTTAGTCGTTAGTAAATTGTATTTATTATAATTCATTTAATATTTGTTCCGAATGGTTTTTTGTGTTTACTTCGGTAATTACTTTTTCGAACGTACCTTTTTCATTTATAACAAAAGTTGTTCTATTAATTCCATCAAATATTTTACCCATAAATTTTTTTTCGCCCCACACATCAAAGTCTTCTATAATTTTTCTATCTACATCAGCAATTAAAGAAAATGGTAAATCAAATTTTTGAATAAATTTTAAATGTTTTTGTTCATCATCGGCACTTATTCCTAGAACTGAATAACCAGCTTTTTGTAATGCAGCATAATTATCACGTAAGTTACATGCTTCGGCAGTACATCCTGGAGTATTGTCTTTGGGATAAAAAAATAATACTATTTTTTTGCCTTTGAAATCGTTCGAGGAAACAATATCGCCATGCTGATTTACCCCCTTGAAATTAGGTGCTTTATCACCAACTTTAAAATGTGTTAGATGTTTTGCCATAGTTTTAATTACTTCAAAATTAAACGAATTAATCCGAATTGATAAAACGAAGGTCTGCTATTTATTAACAAAAAAAAAGTTTTTTTAAAAAATGCTAAAAAACGTAGCAGGATAATATTTATTAAAGGGGGCTTAAAATTGCTTAAAATAAAGAGTATTTGTTTAAATACTAATATATTTAGCAAAAAAATAAGCTCTATTTCTTTTTCAAGGATTGGAAATATTTGCAAAATTGTTTGAGTTCGCACTCCAAACATTTTGGATTTCGAGCAATGCAAACATAGCGACCATGAAGAATCAACCAATGGTGAGCTATTGCGACTTTATTGGAAGGGATGTATTTTATTAGCTTTTTTTCGGTTTCTAAAGGCGTTTTAGAATTAGTTGTTAATCCCAATCGGTTTGATACGCGAAAAACATGGGTGTCTACAGCCATTGCGGGTTTTTCGTAAACTACTGACGCTATTACATTAGCTGTTTTACGACCCACACCGGGCATTTTAACAAGCTCGTTTATATCGGATGGGACAATATTATTAAAATCGTTTACTAACATTTTTGCCATACCAACCAAGTGTTTTGCTTTGTTGTTTGGATAGCTGATGCTCCGGATATATTGAAACACATCTTCACTACTTGCTTTAGCCATATCTTCCGGTTTTGGAAATGCTTTAAACAAGTTAGGTGTAACCATATTTACACGCTTATCGGTGCATTGTGCCGAAAGAATTACAGCGACCAATAATTGATATGGGTTTTTATAATCCAATTCCGTTTCGGCAACTGGGTAATTTTCACTAAAATATTCAATTATTTTTTCGAAACGCTCTCTTATTTTCATACTCTAACCCCTATAACGCAAACATCATCCACTTGTTCCAATTCGCCTTTCCAATTATTTAAAGATGATTTAAGAATTTCTTTCTGAACATTCATAGGTTGATTTGAAATCTGAACAAGCAACTCTTTTAACTTCTTATACATGTATTTTTTTCCTTTTGGTCCACCAAATTGATCTGGCATACCATCGGTTAATGCATATACTAAGTCATCTTTTTGCAATTCAATTTCGGTTTGTTTAAAAAGTATGGTATCCTTATCGTGTTTTCCTAAAGGCATTTTATCGGGAGCAAATTCAAGTAATTTGTTTTCTCTTACAATCCAAACAGGATTGTTTGCTGCTGCATAAAATAGTTTATTATTTTTAAAATCAAAACTTATCAGACTGGCATCCATCCCATCTTTTCCACCTTCAACGCTTCCATCTTTTTTTAAACGTTCTATAATTTTGGAGCGAGTATGATTTAAAATTTCTGAGGGTTCAGTTAATTTTTTTTCTTCGATAGATTTTTCTAAACAAGAAATATTTAAGATACTCATAATAGCACCCGGAACTCCATGGCCAGTGCTATCAGCAGTTACTAAGGCAAAGTTGCCATTGCTTAATTTTGATGCCCAATAAAAATCTCCACTAACCACATCTTTAGGTTGAAAGAAAACAAAATAATTTTGCAAATTCTGATCCAATAATTCTTTGGTAGCTAAAAAACTCCGTTGAATCCTTTCAGCGTAATTTATACTGTCAGTTATTTCCTTGTGTTTTAATTCAACAATTAATTTCTGATCTTCAACAACTTTTTTTTGTTCTATAATAGTAAGTGTTGCTCTTTTAACCTCTTCAGCAAGTTCGTCTGCTCTAGCTCTTAATCTTCTACCATTTAACCATACAATAATAATTATGGATGATACAAAAACAATAAAATACAAACTATACATCCACCAGGTTCTATACCAAGGTGGTAAAACTTTAAAGGAGTATGAAATAGGATTACTCCAAACACCTTCAGGGCTTTGCGCTTTTACTTTAAAGTTATAAGAGCCTTCAAAAATATTACCAAATGTTGCTGATGTTTTTTTTAAAACAGGGCTCCACTCTTTATCGTAACCCTCTAAAATGTATTGGTAATTTACTAAAAAGGGTTTGCCGGCTTCAATTGCATTGAATTCAAAAGTTAAATTATTGTTTTTATAAGGCAATTCAAAATTTGTTGGTAAGGGATAAAATTTAGTCACTCCTTCAAATGCTAATCCTTTGTATTGTTTTTTTAAACTATCTCTTTCGCTTAATAATAACGAATGGCCGTAGGTTAATACTTCTTGTTGAAATAAAGTTGTTGAATCTACATTTTCTTTAAGATCATAAAAACAAACATTTTGCTCTTTTATTCTAATGTTTTTTATTGCAATGATTGGAGCTTGTTTGTTATGATGCAATGCATTGTAGTTAAACCTAACCAATGCCGTTTTTGCACTTCCTGTGCCTATCCATAATTCGCCTCTTGAATCGACAAACATACTATTCTGCCCTGCATTTACATCCTTAATAGGAAAGCCTGTTGCGGAGTTGAAAATTTCAAAAATCGGGGTATAATTTTTTAGTTCTTCATTGGATAAAGAATTTTGAGAGGGTAACTTACTTTTATCGCTTTCAATATTTTTATCAACTATTTTATTCTTCTTTGATATAAAACATGGTAATATTGCTAATCCAAAATTGGTACCCAATGCTATATTTTGTTCTTTAGTAATGGCAAGTTGTGTAATTACATTGTCAGGAAGCCCCTGAGCTACAGTGTAGTTCAGAAACGATTTTCCATCAAAACGCGATACACCGCCACCATTTGTACCAAACCAAACATTACCTGCTTTATCTTCGGCAATACTAAAAACAAAATTATTTGCTAAACCTTGATCGGTGGTGTAATTGGTAAATGATTTACCATTAAAATAAGATACCCCACCACCATTGGTACATAGCCAAAGATTCCCTTTTTTATCTTCTAAAATACATTTAACAAAATTATTTGTTAAGCCTTGCTCCTTTGTGTAATTTATAAATGATTTGCCATTATAGCAAGAAACACCTGCATTTGTTCCAAACCAAATATTCCCTTTTTTGTCTTGGATAATACTATAAACCGTTTTTGCTAACCCCTGATCTGAATTATAATTAGTAAATGTTTTCCCATCGTATCGACTTACTCCTCCACCTTGAGTTCCAAACCAAATAATACCAGCATTATCTTCAAAAATACTTAATACAATTTTATTAGCTAAACCTTGAGCTTGAGAATAATTAGTAATTGATTTTCCATCATATTTAGAAACACCTCCACCATAAGTGCCAAACCAGAGGTTACCATTTTTTTCCTCCATGCTACTAAAAATAAAATTATCAGCAAGTCCTTGAGCTGCAGTATAGTTAATTATTGCTTTTCCATCATAGCGAGAAACACCTCCACCAAAGGTGCCAATCCAAAGATTTCCACTTTCATCTTCTGTAATGCTTCTCACAACATTATTTGCCAATCCTTGGGTAGTTGTAAGATTTGAGAATCTCTTACCATCATATGAGGTTAAGCCCATGTCAGAACCAAACCATACATTGCCAACTTTATCTTCTTTTATGATAAAAATAAAATTACTTACTAAACCATCTAAAACAGTATAATTTTTAAATGATTTTCCATCATATTTAGAAATACCTCCGCCATTGGTGCCGAACCAAATATTTCCTTTTTTATCTAATTCAATACTTCTTACAACATTATGGGCTAAGCCAGAATTTGCTGTTGAATAATTTTTAAATGATTTTCCATCGTATTTAGAAACACCTCCACCATTGGTACCAAACCAGATATTTCCTTTTTTGTCTTCCAAAATACTAAACACTATATCATTTGTTAATTCTCCCTGTTTAGTAGAAAAGTTTTTCCATGTAGTACCATTATACATGGATACCCCTCCACCATTTGTACCAAACCATAGGTTTCCTTTTTTATCTTCTAAAATGCTTTTCACAAAATTATTAGCTAACCCTTGTTCGGAAGTAAAACTAGTAAATGAAGTGCCATCGTAACGTGACACGCCTCCGCCATTGGTGCCAAACCAGATGTTGCCATTTTTATCTTCGGCAATACTAAAAACAACATTGTTGGCCAATCCTTGAATTGTTGTAAAATTTGTAAATGATTTTCCATCGTAACGAGATACGCCACCACCATCAGTGCCGAACCAAAGATTTCCTTTTTTGTCTTTTATGGCACAAGAAACGGCATCCAAGGCTATACCCTGATCAGTAGTGTAATTTTGCATGATGGATAAAAAGTCTGCTGGTTTTGTTTCAGGTGGAGCTAATTTCAATAGTTTACCATCCTTCAAAGTAATTGTTTCGGATGTTGGTTTTGTTGGAATTACATTAACTCTTGGGTTTTTGCAGGTGTCGGAATTTATATAAATAGGATTATTAATACATATAATTTGAGGAGCCTTCAAAGAATCGTTAGCTTGAATTTCACTACCAGCTGAATTTATTTTATTGTCATTTAATTCTGAATTATTTGAACATGAGACAATCAATAAAAATAATGCAATAAAATAACTATATTTCATTTTTTTAACACAAAATCCATATCGAAATTGACTCGCATCGATTGTAATAGATAACTCACGGAAAAACAGTTCCTTTACTTTTTGCAAAAAAATCATTTAGTTAATTATAAAGGTATATGCCCTAATTTGTGGGATAAAAATTGTAATATTTAATAGTTCC
>CANCPZ010000111.1 GCA_947380175.1 Bacteroidota bacterium
GGAGCATGTTTTTTGACAATTATGAAACCGACGATTTTGGATACAATGAAATTTTTTTTCAACAATTGAATACCTAGAAGTGATTGCTATTTTTAAAAAATGCTAAATTAGCGGCGTATTGCTATTTCATAAGGATCTACGGAAACTTCTACTTTTTTATCATTTAAGCCCGATTTCAAAAGTGTTAATGTATTCATATCTATGAACGTGATATAACCATTCCGGCCTCCACAATTACTACTATGATGAGGGGCTGGGCCATCATTTGTTTTGTTTCTGTTTGCAATATATACCATATTATTCGAATCATCTACCGAAATTCCGTGTGGTTGATGTCCAGCATAAATTGTTTTAACTAAAGAATTGTTGGATATATCAATCACAGCTATTGCTCCTCTTTTTCCAGGAAATGAAGTTGTATCTTCTTCACATGTAACAAATAAATAATTGTGTGTAATGGATATATCCATTTCCGAAGGAAGCCCTCCGAGAGGAATTACAGCAATTAACTGATCGGTGGCTTGTCTAAAAACACGAACTTCAGAAGATCCTTGGCAAGTAACGAAATATTTTGTACCGTCAGGTGAAAAATTTATTACATGAGAATTCAGTGCTAATGCAGGAGGTGTTGTAAATAAATTAACTTCTTTAAAAGATGAAAAATCATTAATAGGTATTTTATACATTTTGCTACTATTGGTTTGTTGTGTAACATACAAAGTATCACCGGCAGGATTAAGGCATGAGCCGTGTGGGTAATTAAAACCATTATTATGCACAACAGTTAAAGAACTTAAATCTACCTCTGCAATATCTCCATTACTTCCCCAATCAACCACATAAGCTTTTGAACCATCATTGTTTATTGTAATTGTATTCCAGCTTTTAACTCCTAAAAACGCTTCACCAACAAAACTATCATCAGATGTTCGGTATTTTTGCAATGAATTTCCCTGTAAAAAAATAACGTACCAATATTTTCCGTCAGGCGAAACTTTTATATCATGCGGGGCTTCAACAGCAATTGAATTACCTACATTTATGTAACGTATAGGTAGTAATGTTTGCTGATCAAAAACGGTAACAACATCACATCCTTGATTGGGCACATAAATTTTTTTACGATTTTGATTATCTGAAAACTTTACAAAACCATCGATATTAGGAGCTCCTATATTTATCCAGTTTTTAAGTAAATTAACTTCATTGTAGGAAAGCGGATTTTTATTAAATGGCATTGTAGGTAAAAGTGCGGAACCTAAATCACTAAAAGTATTGCAATAAAAAAACAACGTGCTATAATCATTTCGAAAAGGAATGACTGAAGCACCTCCATTGCCACCCTCAAATAATTTATCCCAACTTTGCATTGACAAACCTCCTGCAGCAAATTTACTTGCTTCGGTATGGCATCCTGTGGTGGCGCATTTTGTAAAAACTATTTTACCAATATCGCTTGGGTATTTTTTAAATTCGGGTGTACCTTTTTCGTTTCTACAACTATTAAATAAAATGAATGATACTAATAATAAAGCAGTACAATTGAAAAAGGATTTTTTCATTTTTTGAATAAATTACCAATCAAAAATAAGAATAAAATCTCCGAGAAATAAATATATTATTATTCGGTAACAGGCACATTGGTTGTGATAGATTTATTGTATTTTAATTTTATTCCAATGCCACCAGTTACCTCGCTCATTATAGAATTATCATACCCTTTTGAATATAAATAATAATCACCTTTACGTAAATCTTTTATTTCGAAATAAGCATTTGCATCACATGTTGTGGATGCATCGTATGCTGAAACATCGAAACCTGGAAATTCAGTTGCGCCATATTTTATATAAACTACTGCATTCGAAATTTTCAATGAATGATGTTGCACATACCCACTTACGCTCGACTTACCCCCTACTCCTTCTTTGTAGCAAGAAGTAAATACTAAAATTGATATAAATAATAAATTTTTTGTTATAATTAAAGTTGGTTTCATCGTTTTTGGATATAAATAATTTACACTAGTTTTTTGATGAGATTAAATATTTTTTTTGATTGAAATTATAAGTCACCCCTGCCATTAATTTGCCTGCTGTAGCGAGGTTGTTACCTATTTTATTTTCATAAATAGGTAACTGATATGAGGTATTCAATGAGAAATTTTTGTAAAAAAAATCAACACCAACACCACCTGTTAAAACTTTTGTTCTAGTACCTGCTTCGTAAACATTATCAATATAAACACCATTCGTATATTCGTAATAGCCTTGTATAGATGGAAATAATTTCAACGTTTTATCTTGTCTAAATTTATAAAAAACATTTAAATAATTTGTAATACTATTATCAATTTGTTCGTGGTAATAATTTGCACCATTAATTTTGTAAGTTGTGTTCATACTAAAACCCAACTTTTTATATGCGAAAATGTAATTAAAATATGTCATATAATCAATACTGCCAGTCCCCGATTGCAATAAAAAATCAATTCGCTCATTACCATCATTTTTAGCATAATAATTCCCTGTTGGCAATTTTACTCCAGCACCAATTATTAAGCGATGCTGAAATCTAGCTTCTTCTATTTTGCTTATTAAGTGATAACCTGCAAAAAATGTAATATCGCCAACACCTTTTACATGTTCCATTTTATCATCAACTCGATTACTATTCATAACAAAAGGAACAATAGCATTAATTTCTATCCGCTTTTGAATATAGAATTTAGCCCTTAATTCGGCTGAAGAATATATCTCATAATCTTTTTGTGTCTTTTGTGGCACTTCCGTTTTTTTAGTAGCAGTTGGATTACTTCCGTGGCGGTAATTAAAGTTTTTTATATCAATGTCCTTTGAATCAAAATTTGGAATTGTGTGTATTGAACTTCTATAATTTTGAGGAAATAAATTATTTTGTTGCCCGCTATTGATATAACCATTATAGCTTTTATATCGGTACATCAATGTTATACTACTCTGATTATCATAAGGGGTTATTCCCATATAGCATCCACAAAAATCGCAGGCGAGTAAATTATTGTAAATAAATAAAAGGGTTAGAAATGTTATGTTTTTTTTCATAGTAAATTTTTATGGTGCAAAAGGATCGTTAAATCGTGCATCGTGAATAAATGTATTATCAGACAATGTGTTTAAAAATGAAATAATATCGAGTTTTTCTAAGGGTGATAATATTACCCCTCCTATAAGTTCCGAACTTAGTGTAGTAGAGTTTTTTACCCCAGAAACATAATGGTCTAGTACTTGGCTTAGTGTATTAAAACGTCCATCATGCATATATGGTCTGGTTAAAGCAACATTCCGTAATGATGGCACTTTAAATGTTCCCGAATCAGCTTCAAGAAGTGTAATACGTCCTCTTCCTGGATCTTTATAAACAGTGTCTAGTCCATTGTTTTTATATTGAAAATTGGTAAACAATGGTGCTGTATGACAAGTATTACACTTAGCCAAAAAAATATTTAGTCCGTTTAATTCGCTAGCATTAAGAGTTGCTAAACCTTGTTTATATAAATCGTATTTTGAGTTGGAGGAAACCAACATGCCCATAAACTGAGCCAAAGCTTTTAGTATTAGTTGGCTTGTAACTTTTTCGGCACCAAAAGCATCTTTAAAAAGTTTAGAATATGAAACATCATTTTGGATTTTATTTACCGCATTTACAATGGATTGATCCATTTCTACCGGATTGCTTATTGGACCTAAAGGTTGCACTTCAATATTATTAACACCTCCGTCCCACATAAAATTTGTTTGCCAATTAAGGTTGAATAGTGCAGGAGCATTTCGGTTTCCAAGTTTTCCATCTATACCATGACTGACTTTATGATCTAAGTGTGAAAAAGCTGCAAAATGTTGATGACAACTGCCACATGAAATAGTATTATTTCGGGATAGTTGTGGATCGTAAAACAATTTACGCCCTAAAATAAAACCATCTTTAGTTAGTACATTTCCTGTAAAATTATAGTGTGGATAAGGCCAGCCATTAGGTATAACAAGATGTATATCGTTTGCAGGCAATTCGTTTTTAATTACAGGGTCAACATCACAACTATTGAGTGCGATTATATAAATCGCACTCAACAGTGTAAAGAGAATAAACTTATATTTTTTCATTATTAATTATGAATGTGTTCAATCGAAAATGCATCAACATAATTATCAGCAATTTTTTTCGCATTTGCGCCAGGCATGTGAATTGTGTTTAATACCGAAAATGCAGTATTTGCAGGTGCGGTAAACCATTCAGCTAAATCAGCTTTAAAATGAATTTCGGGTGTAACAGAAGCTGTAACTGAAGCCACAACACCTGAAGGGAATATAGGGTTAACCGTTTTTAATACATTATTGGTTCCCGAAAACCCTCCAATATGAAATAATACAACATGATTTGCAGCAATTGATTGTGGTGAAACGCCTTCAAATTTTGACATGATGTAACCACTATTCCAATCCCAAAACATTCCATTTGCTGGATCTAACGCTCCAGATTGTGCCCCAGATACATTTTTGGCACTATCAACACCTATCATAAAAGAAATGTGGTTATAGTTTCCTAAAGGAACACCAGTAAGATTAAGCTCACACGTGCTGGTATCGCTAGCATCAATTAAATGATAACTATAATTTTCTTTGTATGTAAGTCCGCTAGAATTGCTTAATACAATATTACTAATGTAGTATTTTAATGTAGTAATATTAAATGTATCATTATTAGCGTTTACATATGATTTAGTATTAAATACTAAAGCGCTATCGCCAACCATATTCTCAAAATGCAACATTAACGAGCCTGTATTAGGCAAAGGCGTTGGAGTAGTTACTTCATCGGGATCTTTTTTACAAGAAGAAAATGTAATAGCTCCAAAAATAAAAAGAGCACTTAATAGTTTAAACGTATTTTTCATAATATATTTTATTTATATATAATTTAAGTATATGGTGTTTACTTTATTGCTTTTTTAGCAATAGTTTAATTTCAAGTAGTTCATTTATGAAATATAGCAATGAAGCCATTGCCAAATATGTCAATAGTTTTAACTTGATTTTATTAATGATGTAGATATAAAAAACAACCTTTTGCTAAATGCAAAAAGTTTATTTAAAATAAGAAAAGGAATTAAGCTTCTGGTGGATGAAAAATAGAATGAATAGGTGATGATGGCGTGAAAAAAGAATAACTAAAATCTGAAAGTTCCTCAATAACAAAATCGGCAAAAACAACTTGTACGTTTTGAGAAAATAATTGAATTTCAAATTTATTTTTCAGATTTTGAAAAGGTGCATTTTCTTTTTTTTCTGATTCCTTTATTTGTTTAACCATGTGGCACTTCCCATAACAGTGCATTTTTGGTTTATTTTTGTTTTCGCAAAAAACTTTAGTGATATACTCTTTATTTAATTGATAATTTATATAGATAACCCCACTGTAAAAAGTTTGTAGCAGTAAGCCTGTTATTGATAATATGATTAATAGTTTTTTCAAATTTCTAAAAGAAATGCAAATGTATGTTAAATTACAATATTAAAATTATGATATTACTCATAAATAATTTGCGTATAACAACGCTTTTTATTTTTTCAAAACTAAAAGTGTTTGGATTGTAAAAGTAAATTAATCTAAAAACTTATTTAAAAGCTACAAACATCCTAAATACTTTCATAGTTGGCATTAAAAAAACAACCTATTCGAAGTAAAAGATTTTTGTATTTGGTATAATATTAGTTTTGCAGAAAATTTTGCTTACAATTATGAACAAACCGAAAATCTATTTATTGCTTTTATGCTTATTGCCTACTGTTTTGCTAAAAGCAGATAAAATCACAACGGCCTATAACGCCCTTAATGTTTACAATTATTTTGCTGCCAAAAAAATATTCGAAAAATCGATACAAAAAAAACCTACCGAAGCTAGTTATGGCTTAAGTATAATCTATTCTCGAAACGATAATCCCTTTTCAAATATAGATAGTGCATATAAGTATATTATCAAAACACTTAACTGTTTTAATAAAGAAAATAATAAAAAGAAATTGATCTTATTGAAATTTAATTTGAGTCAACAAAATATCGATTCATTAAAAGAATTGATTCATCAAAAAGCATTTGATTTATACAAAAAAAACAATTCAATAACCGAATTAGATAAATTTATTAATTATTATGTCACTGCACCCCAATGTTATAACGCGATAGATATTCGAAATAGCTTAGCTTTTAAGGAGGCAAAAAAATCAAATACTTTTCAAGCCTATTCTGATTTTATTAAAAAGTATCCTTTTTCAAAAGAAATTACCGAAGCACAAAAAAAATACGAATCAACGCTTTTTAACTATTTAACAAAAAACAATACAATTGAAGAATATGAAAACTTTCTTTTAAAGTACCCAGAAAGCCCCTTTACAGCCGATGCTCAAAATGCTATCTATGCATCATCAACACCGAATGGTTCGATTCAGGAATACCAAGATTTTATAAAAAAATATCCTGCTAATCAAAATCAGGAAAATGCTTGGCATGAAATTTACACACTCTATACAGCGAACTATAATACAAATTCTTTTATTCAGTTTAAAAAGGATTACCCCGATTACCCCTATTCAGAAATAGTGAACCAAGACATTGAATTGTCACAAAAACAAATTTTTCCTATAAGGGTAAATAGCAAATGGGGATTTATTGATAGCGTTGGAAATATTTCAGTGCCTTGCATTTACGACTGGGTAGAAAACTTTTCGGAAGGATTAGCTGAATGTGGATTAAATAATAAATCGGGCTTTATTAATAAAACAGGGAAATTAACTATACCGCTTATTTATGATCAGGTTGAAGCTTTTAAAAATGGTTTTGCAGTCGTACAGCAAAATAAAAAATATGGTATAATAAATAAAGAGGGGAAAATAATTTTACCAATTGATTACGATGAAGTTTCGGACTATTCAGAAGGATATGCAGTTGTTAGTAAAAATGATAAATCGGGTTATATTGATTTAAAAGGAAATATAGTTATTCCATTTATTTATAATAAAGCAGGAGATTTTTCAGAAGGTCTTGCAGCTATTGATTTTGGTGGTCAAACAGGATTTATAGACACTACGGGTAATATTGTAATACAATACAAATATGATTGGGCTGAAAGTTTTAAAAATGGTTTGGCAAAAGTAAAATCAGAAAGGAAATATGGAATAATCAATAAAGCCGGTATCGATATTTTACCATGTGAGTATGATATATTGGGAGAGTTTTCAGAGGATGTAATAATGATTGTGAAGGATTTAAAATATGGCTTTGCTGATCGTACGGGTAATATTTTAATTTCACCCGAATATGATTTTAAAGGAGCGCAATTGAAATTTATAAACGGTTTTACTGTGATTGAAAAAAACAAAAAGCAAAGTTTAATTGATATACATGGTATTTTTTTTACTGGCAAAGAATTTGACCGCATTGAACAATTTAGTGAGGGTTTAGCAGCTGTTCAGCACAAAGGAAAATGGGGGTATATAGACAAGAAGAAAAAATTACTAATACCTTATACTTATCAGTCGGCTTTTGCCTTCATTAATGGAATTGCAAAGGTTAGTAAAAACAAGAAGGTTGGATTTATAAATCACAACGGAAAAAAAGTAATTGATTTTTTATATGATGAAGCAGATTTATTTAATAGCGAATTATTTTCGGTTGTAATTGATAATAAAATAGGGCTGACAGATTTCTCAGGTACATTAATAGTTCCTTGCGAATACGATGTTATAACCGAGCTTGAAAATAACATTTTGAAATTTGAGAGAAATTCAAAATTTGCTTATTTTAATAGCAGCTCTAAGCAATTTTTCTGGAAGGAAGAGGGCTTTTAAAACTTAGATGATTACTTACAAAAAAAGGTTAACAACGTGTTGTTTTGAAGCACTCTGTGTTATTAATTTAAACCTTTAATTTTTGACCTAAACGCAAATTGCTATTAATTTTTAATCCATTTTTCTTACAAAGCACTTTAGGCGTAGTTCTGTATCTTCGAGCAATAGAGGATAGCGTATCCCCTTTTTTAACAGAATAAACTTTTTTACCATTTCTATTTTTTGAGCTGGCGAAATTTTTTGCAGCAGCTTTTTTAGCTTCATAAACATAATCAAATGTTTTTTTGCTAAGGCTAAGTGTGTCGCAAATTAGTTTATGTTCAGTAAATGAAATAATTTCTGTTGGATTAATTGGCTGTCCTAAATACCGGATTTCAAAATGTAAATGACTCCCATGTGAATGCCCTGTATTTCCACCTAAACCGACAATTTGACCCGCAAATACTTCCTGTCCAATCTCAACATTTATTTTAGAAAGATGAGCGTAATACGTTTCTAAACCATTGCTATGGCGCACAACAACAACATTACCATAGGTTTTGCTTTTTTTAGCAATTCTTACTCTTCCGTCAAAAGCTGAGCCTATTGCATCGCCTGTTTCTAAATCAATATCAGTTCCATAATGATAGCGCCTTTTACGAGGCCCAAAATCAGAGGTAACTTTACCCATAAATGGATGAACATATCCACAACTATTTTTATCATATAATGCAATTTCTTTCACACTATCCTTTAATTCGTTAATATTAAATTTTGCGTAGTGAGTATTTACTGTATCAAAATCACAATACAAATCGGATGAAGGCAATGAAACCAAAGAATCACTAAAATCCTCTAACTCATCATTATCAATAACAAAAGGAATCGTATCAACAGTTTCTTTTTTCAAATCAAGAGGAGTAAAAGTCTTTTTTTCTGCAATACCTGCAAACGCATTAAAAAGAAAACAAGAGAAGAAAAATATCGAAATTACTTTTTTCATATTTAATTAAAAATTACCACATTTTTAAACTGCTGTGTGTAAGATTTAATTAAG
>CANCPZ010000112.1 GCA_947380175.1 Bacteroidota bacterium
AGTATTACAGATAAATGTACTGCTTGTCATGGAGATGGGATAGTAAGAGCCGAAGAAGTTATTTCAATAAATATTCCTGCTGGTGTTGCTGAAGGCATGCAACTTTCGGTAAGTGGAAAAGGTAATATGGGAGCACGAGGCGGTGTTGCTGGTGATTTAATTGTTGTTATCGAAGAAATAGAACATGAGCTATTGAAACGTGAAGGATTGAATTTGTTTTACGATCACTTTATTAGTTTTGTTGATGCAGCTATTGGTACCCAAATAGAAGTTCCGACAATTGATGGTAAAGCAAAAATAAAAGTAGAGCCAGGTACTCAAAGTGGTAAAGTATTACGTCTTAAAAACAAAGGTTTGCCAGATATAAATAGTTATGGTAGAGGTGATATTTTGGTAAATATAAATGTTTGGACTCCTCAAAACCTAACAAAAGATGAAAAGAAAATTTTAGAAGGTTTACGTGATGCCGAAAATTTCAAACCTAATCCAACTAAAAAGGATAGAGGCTTTTTTGAGAGAATGAAGCAGTATTTTGAATAATAAAATCGTATATATTAATAACTTAGGAAATAAGTAGTTTATAGACTAATTGTAATTGCTTGTCAGTTTTCATAAACATTGTAACTGAAAAAAAATAGTTGTTATTTTTCTAGGCTAGGTGCTATTGATTCGATATTACCGTTTCCTTTACACTTTTCGTAATAATTCATATTACATAAAGTAAAATATATTAAGTACTAACTTTATAATAAATGCAAAATATTCTTTCTGTAAAAAATGTTATAAAGCGATATGCAACGCATATTGCATTAAATGATGTTTCGTTAGAGATTCCGAGTCAAAGCATTTTTGGTTTGTTAGGGCCAAATGGAGCAGGAAAAACTTCCTTAATTCGAATCATTAATCAAATTACAGGCCCTGATAGTGGTGAACTTTTTTTTGAAGGCGAAAAATTATGTCAAAAACACATTGAACAAATTGGCTATTTGCCCGAAGAAAGAGGGTTATACAAAAAAATGGAAGTGGGCGAACAAGCTTTATACCTTGCTCAATTAAAGGGTATGAAAAAGGCTGAGGCTAAGCAAAAATTAAAATTTTGGTTCGAAAAATTTGAGATTGATGCTTGGTGGAATAAAAAAGTAGAAGAACTTTCGAAAGGTATGCAGCAAAAAGTTCAGTTCATTGTAACAGTTTTGCACGAGCCAAAATTACTTATACTCGATGAACCTTTTAGTGGTTTCGATCCAATCAATGCAAATATAATTAAAAACGAAATTTTATATTTAAAGGAACAAGGCTCCACCATTTTGTTTTCTACCCATAATATGGGCTCTGTAGAAGAGTTGTGTGATAATATTGCTCTGATTAATAAATCAAGAAAAATATTGGATGGCTCTGTAAAGGAAATTCGTAAGCAATATAAATCAAATACATTTGAATTAGAATTTACTGGCAATGTAATGGGTTTTACTAATGCAATGTGGGCGGGTGCAGAATTATTAGACCATAAAACCGATGGCGATTTTAATAAAGTACTTTTAAAGTTAAAAGGAAAAACAACTTCGAATGAATTATTGCAGGCTGTTTTGCCTGTGGCTAATATACAATCATTCAAAGAAATTGTACCGAGCATGAATGATATTTTTATTTCGAAAGTAAATGCAGAAAATCCAGTTCATATTCATAGTGGTATTTCGGAATAAAAAATCCAACGTACTTTAATTAAAAATTCAAACGCTTTCAAAAACGTAGATTTAAAATATTCAATACAATGAATAAAATTCTCCTAATCATTAAACGCGAATACCTTTCAAGGGTTAAGAAAAAATCATTTATTATAATGACTATTCTTGGACCATTGCTTATGGCAGGAATCATGGTTGTTCCCATTTGGTTATCAATGCAAAAACCGGATAGGCAAAACATAGAGGTTATTGATGAAAGTTATCTTTTTAAAGGGTTAATACCAGAAAAAGCATTCATTCATTTTGATTATCCAGAAGTAACATTTGAACAAGCTCAAGAAGGGTTTTATGATACAGATTACGATGCTATTTTATATATTCCTCATAATATTTTAGAAGGTGGAAAAACATTAAAATTATTTTATAAAAAACAATTGGGAATTGCAACGGAAGAATATGTTGACAATACGATTAGTAAAATGATGAACGATGTACTCCTTACAAAAAATAAAGTTGATTTAAGCATTATCAGAGAAGCTGCTGAACATTCTAAAATTATTGTTATTACAGAGGAGTTGGAATCAACAGGGAAAAGTAAAAAAACAAATACCGGCTTGTATATGGCTATTGGTTTAGGTGGAGGGATTTTAATTTACATGTTTATTTTTCTTTACGGAGTTCAGGTAATGCGAGGGGTTATGGAAGAAAAAACAAATCGTATTGTTGAGGTTATACTCTCATCCGTTAAGCCTTTTCAATTAATGATGGGTAAAATAATTGGTGTTGCATTGGTTGGTTTAACACAGTTTTTATTGTGGGTAATTTTAACTACAACATTATATGGTGTTGCATCGGTAACTATTTTGAAAAATGTTGAAATGAAACAAATTCAGCAAAATGAAGAAGTTGTAAAAGTGGGTGCAGATTTGAATTATACAAAAATGAAAAAGATTCAGGAGCCTAATATAATATCAAAGGTTTTTGATGATTTTAAAAATGTTGATATTTTAACCATCACGTTTTGCTTTTTATTTTATTTTCTTGCTGGATATTTAATGTATGCAGCGCTTTTTGCAGCCGTAGGCTCTGCAGTTGATAACGAAGCTGATACGCAGCAATTTATGGTTCCAATCACAATTCCACTCGTCTTATCGTTTCTAGTAGCTCAAAATGTAATTCAAGATCCGCAAAGTACCATGGCTTTTTGGTTTTCAATTGTTCCTTTAACATCACCAATTGTTATGATGGTTCGTTTGCCATTTGGAGTTCCGTTCTGGGAGGTAGCATTATCTATGAGTTTATTAGTTGTTGGTTTTGTTTTTACCACTTGGCTAGCAGCTCGTATTTATCGAACAGGGATTTTACTGTATGGTAAAAAAGTAACTTGGAGAGAATTAGGTAAGTGGCTCTTTTATAAAGGTTAATCATTTTTTTGATGAGTAGAATTGCTGTAATTGATTTAGGAACTAATACATTTAACTTACTTGTTGTAGAAGTTGATTCCACTAAATTATATACTCCTGTTTTTCAAAAAAAAATAGCTGTAAAACTTGCTGAAGGTGGAATAAAAAAGGGCTTTATAGCACCAAAAGCTTTTCAGAGAGGAATAGAAGCATTAAAAGAGCATCATCAAACAATTCTGAAATACAAAGTAGAAACGATACACGCATTTGCAACTTCAGCAATAAGAGGAGCTTCAAATCAAATCGGATTTATTGAAAAAGTAAAATCAGAAATTGGTATTGATATTGAAGTTGTTTCGGGCGATAGAGAAGCCGAATTAATATATTATGGTGTTCGGAATGCTGTAGAAATGTCAGATGAATTATCTTTAATTATCGACATTGGTGGAGGTAGTACCGAATTTATCATTGCGAATAAAAATGAAATATTTTGGAAACAAAGTTTTTTATTGGGAGCAGCCCGATTGCTTGAAATGTTTGATTTTTCCGATCCAATAACTGTTGAGCAAACTAAAATATATACAAACTATTTAAGAAAAGAATTACAACCATTATTTGACGCTGTTCGGAAATATCCTGTTAAGGAATTGCTTGGATCTTCCGGCTCCTTTGATTCGTTAGCAGAAATGATAGCGCATCGTTTTTATTCGCCCTATATATTAACAGCTATAACTGAGTACACATTTAAAATGGATGATTTTAATGCTACTTACGAAACAATCATAAAATCAACAACAAGAGAACGTCATCAAATGAAAGGTTTGGTTTCTATGCGAGTAGATATGATTGTAATTTCGAGTATTTTCGTAAATTTTATTATTAGTTCTTTTGCAATTCAAAAAATGCGATTATCTACTTATTCATTAAAAGAAGGAGTTTTGCATTATATTTTAAATCAAAGCGTATAAAAAATTGAATACTTTTATTTTTATAGGTATCAAATAACAATTTTTAATTTACCATTTAACATTTCAAAAATATGGCTAAAATACTAATCATTGACGATGAAAAAAGTATTCGAAAAACGTTACGTGAAATTTTAGAATATGAAAAATATTATGTTGATGAAGCTCCCGATGGTATTGAAGGGCTTGCATTGATTAAAAAAGAAAAGTATGATATTGTTCTTTGTGATATTAAAATGCCAAAAATGGACGGCATTGAATTGTTGGAGAAAGTAATGGAATTTTCTGCAGATACTTCCTTAGTTATGATTTCTGGACATGGAAACATTGAGACAGCAGTGGAAGCAGTAAAAAAAGGAGCATTTGATTTTATAGCAAAACCCTTGGATTTAAATCGTTTACTAGTTACGATAAGGAATGCGATGGATAAATCAACTTTAGTTACAGAAACGAAAGCGTTGAAAAAGAAAATAAATAAAACATTTGAAATGATTGGCGAGTCAAAGGCTATTATTCAAATTCAGGAAATGATTGAACGTGTTGCCCCTACTGATGCGCGTGTTTTAATTACAGGGGGTAATGGAAGTGGAAAGGAATTAGTAGCACGTTGGTTACACGAAAAAAGCAATCGTGCATCTGCATCTTTGATAGAGGTTAATTGTGCAGCTATACCGAGTGAGTTAATTGAAAGCGAATTATTTGGTCACGAAAAAGGTGCATTTACTTCTGCAATAAATCAACGTAAAGGTAAGTTTGAGCAAGCTGATGGCGGAACATTGTTTTTAGATGAGATAGGTGATATGAGTTTATCGGCACAAGCAAAAGTTTTACGCGCTTTGCAGGAAAATAAAATCACTAGAGTAGGAGGTGAGAAGGAGTTAAAAGTAAATGTTCGAGTTATTGCTGCCACGAATAAGGATTTGCAAAAAGAAATTGCGAATGGAAACTTTCGTGAAGATTTGTATCACCGATTGAGTGTTATTCTTATTCACGTTCCATCATTGAATGAACGCAAAGAAGACGTTCCATTATTAGCAGAACATTTTTTAAAATTGATTAGTGAGGATTATGGAATGCCTCCAAAAGTTTTCACTCAAGATGCAATTAAAGAATTACAAAAAAATAACTGGACAGGTAATGTGCGTGAATTTAGAAATGTAATTGAACGTTTAATTTTATTGTGCGATAAACAAATAACCGATAAAGATGTTATTGCTTACGCAAGACCATTGAATAAGAGTCTGTAAATTAGTTCGAATTTTTATCGTTTATTTTTATAATTATATTCTGCCAATAGCAAATCTATATCTTTTATTAATTGATTTATATCTGTCGAATCCGTACCATCGTAAAATCCTCTGATACGTTTTTCTTTGTCAATTAGTGCAAAATTTTGTGTATGAATAAAATCATCAGGGCCACCATCACCTTGTTCGGCATTTAATAGATATCCTGTTCGTGCAATATCGTAAAGCGCTTTTTTTACTCCGGTAACAAACATCCATTGTTTGGTATCAGCATTGTGTTTAATTGCATATTGTTTTAGTTGTGCTACCGTATCAATTTCAGGATCTACTGTATGCGATAGAAACTTTACTTCCGAATTGTTTTTGAATTTATCATAAATACGCTCCATTTGATTACTCATAATTGGACAAATACTATGACATGTAGTAAAGAAAAAATCTGTAACATAAATACTTCCTTTGAAATCATTTTCGGTAACTGTTTTACCATCTTGATTTGTAAAATTGAAATTTTGTATTGTATGGAATATAGTGTCTGTTTTTCCATTTTTTGATTCGTAACTTTTTTCACCAAATATTGGCAAATATCTCAATGGCTTTTTATTATCATAAATAAAAAATGCATAAATAAAAAGTAATACAGCCGAAGCTATAAGCGCGATGTTGATGATTTTTGTTTTCAAGTGTGTTTTTAAAATTATTTTTTTATATTCTTGATTTTTGATTTTTTTCAGTCAAATTCTATGTGTAACTATAGTAATTGAATTGAAACAGAAATTTTTATCGAATTATACTGTTTGTTTTTCTTTCGAATAAATTTTATTGATTTTGTTTTAAAATTTTATAATGTTTTCGTTTATGAGTAATTTTTTTAGAAAAATTATCTGACAAAATACTTATGTTACCATCAATTTCTAAAATCGCTAAATTTACTTCATCAATACTTTTAACACCATGTTCTCTCACTGATGCTTCAAGTTCATCCATTGTAATTCGTTGCTCAGCTAAATGGTTTTTTAAAACTTTACCTTCATAAATAAGTATTACGGGTGAGCCTTCTAAAAATTGTTCTGCTTTTTTTGATTTAAATATTAACGTGCGTAATAACGAATTAACTATAAATAAAGACACGGCTGCTATCAATCCTCCTTGTAATGAGGTGTTATTCCCTACCATTGAATTTTGTACCGAATTACTTATGAGTAAAATAAATACCAAATCGATGATAGATAGTTGAGATATTTCTTTTTTTCCAAACAGGCGTATGAATAGAACAATACAAATGTATACAGTGGTAGAGCGAAGAATAATGTTTAAAATTTCATTCATGCCCTTGGTAGTTTATTTATTATTCCTATGGTATATTCCATTTTAATTCTTGTTGAGCATTTTTAAAAAAATGATTAATGCATTTGTAAACTAAACAAAGCTATGTCATCAATGTATGGTCGACTTTGTTTGAAATTTAAAATCGTATTGATTATTAACGTGTTAAGTTCCTTCATATTTAAATCCGGATTATTTATCACAATGTCTTTTAATGACTTTGTTCCAAACTCTTCGCCTTTTTCGTTTTCTAACTCAGTTAGCCCATCGGTGTAGCAAATTATTCGCGAATTAGGTTCAATGTTTATTAAACCTTCTTTTATGTTTTCAATTTTATCAAACATGCCTAATCCAGTACAGCCAATTTTAAGAGAAACTGTGCCATTATTAATGGCAACTAATGGAGGATTGTGAGCCGCATTAATGTAATTTAGTTTGCGATTAACCAAATCATATTTTCCAATAAACATGGTAATATATTTTTGCCCTTTTGCATTGGCTATAACTTTTGCATTTAATGCATGAACAAGTTCTGTAAGAGAGGTTGTGTAGTTAAATAATATACGCAAATTCGCTTGAAAGTTCGACATCAATAAAGCTGCTGCAACACCCTTTCCAGAAACATCGGCAACACAAAAAGCACATTCGTTTTCATTGATCCAGAAAAAATCGTAGTAATCGCCACCAACCTGTTGGTGTGGTAAATAAAATGCAGCAGCATCTAATCTTTCGTTATTTGGCAACGAACTCGGGAATAGCATTGTTTGCATTTCGGATGCAAGTTCAAGCTCTTTTTTCATTTCCACTTGTCGTATTGTATCTTTTGCTAATATTTTATTTTCGATTGCAACAACAATAATATTTGTAAGGGTTTGTACAAATGGTAAGTGTTTAATTGCCGGACTAACTTCTATACTGTCTTCTAAATCCCCAATCAGTAAATAGGCCAATGGTTGAGATTTATGAAAAATGGGAATGATTATCTCGAACGCTTTATTTAATTTGTTTTCCGAGAAATTTACAGCTCTAATTTCGGTTATTGATAATAAATCTCGTTCTACATTTATATTATTGTATTCGTCACCTACACCATATTTTAAAATACATTTCCATCCATTTTGATTGCTGAACAAAACTAATTTTCCAATATTTAATTCTGTTTCAAGAACTTCCTTAAATATTTCAAGTAATTGTGTGGTTTGGAAATTATGGTTAATGGCTTGGGTAATTTCCAACAAGCAATTAAGTTTTATGTCCTTAATTTTAAGTTTTAAATTTCTTTTTGAAGGAACTGCCATTTAATAATTTTAGTATCAATAAAAATAATCTAATAGCCTTTTATTTATTTATTTTCTTAATTAATTCAGGCAACATTTTAAGGGCAGCCACTTCTTTCATTTTAGATCTAGCATCTCCTGCTGGGGAACCAAAATAAGTTTTACCTGCTTCTATATCTTCTCCTAATCCTGCTTGTGCTAATAATATAGCACCTTTACCAATTCGTACATCACTTCTTACTCCTGCTTGCCCCCAAAGAGTTACTCCATCTTCAATAACAACAACACCTGCAACACCTACTTGTGAAGCCATTAAACACATTTTGCCAACATGCGTATCATGTCCAATCTGAACATGATTATCTATTTTTGTTCCAGCTCCAATTATGGTATCTCCTGAAACACCTTTATCTATAGTACATAGTGCACCAATCTCCACATTGTCTTCTATTACCACTCTGCCACATGAAATCATTTTGTCGAAAAAATCTGGACGTTTTTTATAGTAAAATGCATCTGCACCAATTACTGTATTTGCGTGAATGATCACATTATTACCAAGCACGCAATTGTCGTAAATTACAACATTGGGATGGACAACACAATTATTCCCTATCGTTACATTATTCCCCAAAAAAACTCCTGGCATAATAATAGAATTTTTTCCTATTGTTGCCGAATTACTTATAGGTTGTTGCGAAAAATTTATTGGTTGAAAATGTCTAACAAGTTTATTGTAATCTCTAAATGGGTCATCCGAAACTAATAATGCTTTACCTAAAGGGCATTCAATTTTTTTATTAATCAAAATTGTTGTAGCCTTCGATTGTAAAGCCTTGTCATAATATTTTGGATGGTCAACAAAAACGATATCGCCCTCAGTAACCATATGGATTTCATTTAATCCAGTTATTCGGTGGTCGGGTGCGCCTTCAAATTCACAATTTATAAGTGAGGCAATATCTTTAAGTGTATGAGGTGAT
>CANCPZ010000113.1 GCA_947380175.1 Bacteroidota bacterium
TAGCAACTAAAACATTATTGAATGATTCTGTTGGAAGTTGTTCAAAGGCAAAACGTAAAGTTGCGTGGGTACAAATAAGGATTTTCTCCTCATTTTCCATAAACTTCTTGAATGCCTCCACCTTACTTTTACTCTCGTCCATTCCTGGCGTACAGAGGTTATATAAATCGTTAGGAATCCAATCAGCATAGAAACCATATTTAGAAAGTTCTGTTTTTTCAAATGACCCACCAATGGAACGTTCCGGCACAGCAACAATGACTTTCTTAATTCCTTGATTAATTAATTTATCTAAAGCGATAAACATTAAGGCACGTGATTTACCGGATGCCGGTGGGGCTTTCAACAAAAGATATTGGTCATTTCTTGCTTGAAATGCTTTTGCCTGCATTTCACGCATTCCATATTCATTAGTTTTGGAACTCTGACCCGTTTGGGCATAGGTAACATCTACAAGATTTGGCATATTATATTGAGTTATGTAATTGTTAGAAAATAGGAGTATACGATTATACAAAGAATTGATGATATCAATAACCCAAAAGAGATAACCTCAAAAACACTTCTAAAACCTTTTGGAACTTGTTTAATTTGAAATTTATTATCGCTTGGATTATCTATATAATCAATAATAAACTGACGACGAACTTTCATTTCTATTCTTGCATTTTTTGTTTCATAAAAAATACAAATAGATAAAAAAAGTATTCCAAGTGATAACGAACTGATTGTTACAAAAAATAGTAACTCTGAATAATGATTCGGTAATTTTTCAGGTTTTAAACCGATTAGCAACCCTAAAAAACCAATACACAAAGTAGTTAAATGCCGGAGAAATGAAAAATAAACTTCTTCACTTTTTTGCTGTGACCCAATAAATTCAAGTGTGCTTTTTTTAATATCATCTATCATTTTCTCTTCTTTTTTGTAGATTCAAACAAAGTTCCCTGTTCTTTTTCTTTGGCTATCATTTGTTCGTATAACTTAAACAAATACTCCAAACGTTCCTCATCACTTTCAAATGGTTTTAAACGATAACAACGTTCTACTGCTAAATCATTTTGACGATGTGCTTCACGTAAACCTTCCGGCATTTTATCGGGGTCATATAGTTGTGCTAAAGTTTTTTCGGAGTATTTTTCCCTTTCTTCTAAAATTTTAAAAGCACAATTTTCAAGTTCAATTTTTTGTTGTTCTGAAATTTTTGGAAATGGAAAAGTATTATAACATAAAACAGAAGAATATCTATAATCTGTTTTTAAATAACCTGCTACAGACCTTACCCAACCTAAATGTATTAATGAAGATAAAATAGAAAAAACAAATATTTCAGAGGAGTAAATAGCTTGAGCAGAATTACTAATAATAGAATTATTATCCAAGATACCACAAGGTAAATACTTCCTTCTTGAAGAAGAAACACTCGGAATTATTATTGACATTGTTACATCTAAATGTCTATCTTCAATAAAACGATATGGTCGGTCGGAAAAATCTCTTGTTGCTTTTTTAGGACTTGCATTACGCATTATTGTAACGTTGTTAAACCTGTCAATTAATCCAATATGATTTTTGAAATTTATATAATCAGTTTCTTTAATCCAAAGACAATATCTATCGGCTCCATTGATAAATTCATAAGCTCCAACATATTTTTTTATAAAATTTTGAGGGACATTTTTATTAATAAGTTCAATTTTTTCTTCCGTTGAAATTAATAAATTACCCCCATCTTTTGGAGCATTTCCTAAAACCATCTCTGGCAGATTAGATAAATTTTTATTTCTCTTTTCAATAATTATGTTATCTGCATTTGCTAAATAAGCGTTTATATTATCAACTATATATTTTCTGTTTTCAGTAAATAACACTTTTGTCTTTTTAATTGTTCCATTTCTTAATCCAATTATTATTACTGAAACTCCTGCGTTTGATTTTGCATTATTATTCCATTTAAATGACGTGTGAGCAAATCCTATTTCTATATTATTACAAAAAATTAGAGGCCATAAAGCTGATACTTGTTCCCCTTGACAAATAGAATTTGTTGAGACAAATGAAAATTGGGAGTTATTATTTTTAATATAATACGACCCTTTAATAAACCAAGCTGAAATATAATCAAGATTTTTGTAGTTATTAATTCCTTTAAATACTACTGACATATCCTCCTTTTGAGAAGTATTTTGCATACTACTTCCAAGATATGGTGGATTTCCTAAAATATATATTTCATCAACTTCATTTTTAGGACAAACCACTTCCCAATCTACACGACAAGCATTTCCTTGAACAATATTACCGGTTTGTTTTAATGGCAATGAGGGTTGTGAACGTCCAAATTGTTTGGTAAACTCTACATTCATTTGGTGTTCGGCTAACCATAAAGATAAAATAGCAACCTCGTGGGCAAAGTCGTCCAACTCAATACCAAAGAAGTTATTTAATGTAATGCCGGTAAATTGGTTGGTGTAGGTTCCACTAACTTTATCAATCTCTTGAAAGATTAACATCTCTAATTTACGGAGTTCTTTGTAGGATATAATTAAGAAGTTACCACTACCGCAAGCAGGGTCAAATATTTTGATATTCCATAGTCGTCTTAACAGGTCGTTGAGTTTCTTGATGTTTCCTTTACAATCATCAAATGTCTCATACAAATCATTCAAGAACAAAGGTTCAATCACCTTCATAATGTTAGGAACACTCGTGTAGTGCATCCCCATTCCACCACGATGTTCAGGAGTAATCACCGCCTGAATCATAGAACCAAAAATATCAGGGTTTATAGCACTCCAACTTAATTCTCCACATTCAAGTATTACCTGACGGCTTCGTCTTGTAAATTGGGGTGCTTTATGAAAATCTTTGAACAATCCTCCGTTTACGTAGGGAAAGTCATTTAAAAATTGAGGAATACTTCCACGTGAACCAAAAGGAGTATTCATTACCTCAAACATTCTATCAAGACAAGTGTCTAAATCAGTACCATCAACTTGAGTATGATTACTTATGGAATGTGTAAATTGACTTTGAGCAAAAATACCGGTGTCTTCGGCAAAGAAACAAAACAACAAACGAGATAAGAACACATTAAGTCCGTGAACTTCTTCTTCAGTATCAAAGTCATTATCTTTTCTAATTTCATCATACAACTTCGCCATTTTTTCAGATGCCTTAACATCCGCAGGATTCTCCACCTGATGTTGTGCCTTCTCCATACCAGCCAAAGGGAGGAAAAATGAAAAGTGTTTAGTTAAATCTTGGAGTTCACAATCTAATGTGTCGGCAGTTTTAGAGTCGTATGAAACCAATGACTTATCATTGATTACAATAATAAAACGAGGTTGTTGTTTGTTGATGGTTTCATCTTTTCTAATCTCGTCAATGAAACTATGAAGGGAATCTGAATCAATATGGGTGAAATATATCTTTTTCTTCCACAATATCTCGTTATTATTCTTTGATAGATTGAGTGAACCTATTTGTAATTTCTTGATTGTTGCGTTGGGAGTACCGAAGGCAGTAAGAAATTCGTAGATGAATGTTTCAACGTTTAAAGTTGAAACGATAGATTGTATATTTTGTTCTATTTGAGTAATATTCATCTAAATGTGGTGGATTTCTAAAATGTAACTTCAAACACAAATTTGCGAAAAAAAACCATACAAATAGGAGGTTTTTAATTCAAGAAACAAACTACTAAAAAAAATTTGACAATTAAGGTCAAATATATTTAACAATTTGACTTTTCATTTTGTTTCAAGTATATATTATTAGTGAGAATACTTTAAGTGAAGTAGTAAAAACAAAGTGGTTACTTAATTTCATTACAATTATCCAAATTATTGATTCTATTATATCAGAGAGTGAATTTTCATCAATAAAACTTAACATTAATAAGATAGATTAACTATGCAAACAAAAGAATGGAATACCAAAAAAGATATATTAGATACATACCCAATATCTTCAGCAACCTACAAAAAAAGAATAAAGAACATTGACCCCACCAAGACAAAATTCATTCCATCAAAAGTTGGTTCACCAACAAGATTAATTCATCACTCTATTTTGGATGAACTATTTCGTAAAAGGAGAAGATTGAGTTCTAAAGAATTTGAATTAACTATTAAATGGGTAAGGAATCATTATTGGAACTATTTTGGAGATGTAGTCCCCGGCAGTTCAAATGTAGAAGACCTAATACACAAGATGAGATATTTTTATAATAAACTCAAGGAATTACAGATGGAAAAGAATCAATTAACTCTGTTCTATGCAATTGAAAAGAATACGGAAGACAAATACTACCACGCACATTTTTTAATTGATTGTGCAAGGGATATGCTCGTTGCAGAGGATATTGAAGATAAACTTGAACTTATTTGCGACCCGAATACAAATAAAGAAAAACGAATTTATATCAAAGAGTATGACTTGAGATATGAAAAGGGTGGGGCAATCTACAACTCAAAGGAGAAGAGATATTTTTATGAAGTGTTGGGGTAACATAATCAGTTATTTGAAGATGTTAGATAATTCTGTTTTTTTAATATCGTTAATTTTTGATGTATAATTTTTATATTAAAATCTATATCCTTGATTTTAAGATAATTGAATACTTAACCATTGAGTCAAAACTGCAACTTTCTCCAATAGGGGGAGCAAAACAAAACCCGATACGAAAGTGTCGGGTTTTTTTAATTATTTCAAAAAACAAATTGGGAAATATAATTATTATTACCTTTGATGATTATGAAATTATTTTTGCTCACATTCTGTTTTTATCTTATTTCACTTTCTGCATTTCCCTGTAGCGATAATGAAGAATGTAATACTATTTCTAAAACTGAAATAACAAAAATTTCACAAAGTATTAACCACGACGAACACAGTCACCAAAATGAACAATGTACCCCATTTTGCACTTGTAATTGTTGTGGGGTTCATTCTTTTAAATTGGAAAACCCTTATTTTTCATCAAATGAAAATAGGGTTGTAAAAAACAAAAGTAAGTTAATAAACACTTACGCTTTTGTTTATTCTAACGGATTTTTCTCCACTATTTGGCAACCACCAAAATTAAGTTAACAAATTATTTAAATGGCGCATCAATGCCAAAAAAACATATTACTGGAATTACCCAATAGATGTTTTTACATAATACTTATAACTTAATTTACTCAAAAATGACAAAATATATTTTTGTTTTGACTTTGTTTACGTGCTCGTTTGCAATTGGTCAAAACAGTTTTAAAGCTATCATTAAAAATGGCGAAACAAAGGAAATTTTAGTTGGTGCATCTGCTCAGCTCATCAATTCCTCAAATGAAAAAACTTCTAACGAAAAAGGCTTTTTAGAACTAAACAATATTCCAAACGGAATTCAAAAAATTAAATTTTCTAAAATTGGTTATGAACCAAAAACTGAAACTTATACTTTTCCTGTGAACGATACAATTCAAATAGTATTAACTGAAAAAGGCGAAACAATATTAGAAGAAGTGGTAATTGAATCCACTAGAACTAGTAGGTCTATTAAAAATACACCCACAAGAGTTGAAACCATTGAAGCTGAAGAATTAGAAGAAAAAGGCAATATGAAACCTGCAAATATAAGTATGGTATTACACGAAAGTACTGGCTTGCAAGTGCAACAAACTTCTGCTACTAGTGGAAATGCAAGTATTCGTGTACAGGGATTGGATGGTCGTTATACACAATTACTGAAAGATGGTTATCCAAACTTTGGCAACTTTGCAAGTGGGTTATCTATTTTAGAAATTCCACCTATGGATTTAAAACAAGTAGAAGTTATTAAAGGACCGGCTTCAACTTTATATGGAGGCGGAGCTATTGCTGGAGTAGTCAATTTCATTTCAAAAAACCCCAAAGAAAAAGGCGAATATAATTTTATGTTCAACCAAAGTAACATTGGGCAAACCAATATTGGAGCTTATGCATCAAAAAGAAAGGGCAAATTTGGATATGCTGTTTTGGGTTTAGTAAATTTTCAAAAAAGTTATGACGTGGATAAAGATGAATTTTCTGAAGTACCAAAATCAAATAATTTTACCTTTAATCCAAGATTGTTTTTTTATCCAAACGAAAATACTAGTTTGATGATTGGTAATAGCTTCACAAAAGGAAATATGAAAGGAGGAGATATGAACGTAATTGCTGGAAATGTAGACGCGAATCATACTTATTTTGAGCAAAATGAAACAATGCGGAACACCACCATAATTGAGTTTAACAAGAAATTTAACAATAAAAATAACTTTAAAATAAAACAGAGTTTAAGTTATTATGACAGAAAAATATCGCTTCCAAATTATAGTTTTTCGGGGTTGAATACAAATGCCTTTTCAGATATTTCCTATTTATGGAACAAAGAAAAACAAACCATTATAACGGGTATAAATTTGTTATACGACAATTTTAAACAAAGGAACACAGATGCTTTAAACTCCGCTTCATTTACTTCAGGTGTATATATTCAACACACGTGGGACATAAGTGAAAAAATAAAGTTAGAAAATGGCTTGCGATTAGATAATGTAAATTATTCAAATAATAATTTTTTTAAAAATCAAACATTTATATTACCTAGAATATCTGCCTTGTATAAAATTAGTACCCATTGGAGTAGTAGAATTGGGGGAGGTTTTGGATATAAAATCCCAACTATATTTACCGAAAAAACCGAAACAATGCAATATCAAAATATATTATCACTAAATAATGTGGAAGCAGAAAAAAGCATTGGGGGAACTTTGGATGTAAATTTCAAAAGCTTAATTTTCAATGATTTATTATTTTCGGTAAATCAATTATTTTTCTTGACTGATATTAACAAACCATTGATTTTACAAAATAATAATGCTGATTATTTTTTCACAAACAGCGCTAAAAATGTTGTTAGTAAAGGATTTGAAACTAATTTAAAATTTATTTTCAAAGAAGAGTTAAAGTTTTTTGCTGGCTATACTTTTACAGATGCTAAAGCCAATTATTTGCAAGGCAATCAATTTTTACCTTTGTTGCCAAAAAACAAAGTAAATTTAGCTTTGATTTATGAAAAAGAAAACAATTTTAAATTTGGGTTAGAAGGTTATTTTACTGACCACCAATATTTGTATAATGGGACAGAAACGCCTACTTTTTGGGAATTTGGTTTTATGGCAGAAAAGACAGTTAATAATAAATTATCTGTCTTTGTTAATTTTGAAAATTTTACTGACACTCGCCAAAGCAATTACAAAACGATTGTAAACCCACCAAGAAATAACCCAACTTTTGATGATATTTGGACTCATACTGAAGGGTTTACTATTAATGGAGGTATTAAAATAAAATTGTAATAATAGGTGCTTGAATAAACTAATTCCTTAACTAATGTTACAAAAAGTAAATAATAAATTTAATAATTATATTATTTATAAAACCTTGATTTCAAGAGAATTGAATAAGCAATCATCGCATCAAAATTGTAACTTTTTCCAATAGGGGGAGCAAATGAAAAAGAGGTCTTAAAAGACCTCTTTTTTTATGGAATAAACAATACTTAATTTGTTATTGTCTTCTAAATCTTTTGAAAAAAGACCAAATTACTTCACAAACATTCATATCCTGACTCGTCTTGCCAATAATTAATTCATTTAGATACTGATAGCCTTGTGGCCAAGTATGTCCACCATTTGTTATAACATAACTTACAACCTCGCTTCCGTTTGTGGAATTTGAATATACTCTTTGTTTTATTGTTGTGCCATCGTTTGCAATATCAGGTAAATTTGTTATTGTAGGAGTGTTATTACAACCATTAATAGTTATCCATTTATCAACTGCTTGAAAATGAGACAAAACCGTTCCTCCTGCAGTCCCACCAGCCGTCATTTGCCCACCAGTAAATGGAACTAATGGGTCGGTAGTTCCGTGAATATAAATTGCAGGGACTGGTCTGCCGGGATTACAACTTGAAGCAATTGTTGTAGCTTCTATTGTCGCAGCATCTACAGCAATTGCCACAATTCTATTACTTAATTCACAACCCAATCGTGAAGACATAAATCCACCATTTGAGATTCCAGTTGCATAAATTTTGGTGCCATCAACAGATAAGTTTGCAATCGCATAGTCACACATTTGATTGAAAAAACTAACATCATTAATTCCTAATTGATTTGGAGTAGTTGGTCGTCCATCATTCCAATTATTCTGTATTCCTGCAGGATAAATTAACACCACTTTTTCTCTATCTGAAATAGGTTTGAAATTGGCAATGTTAATCATTCCTTCGGGTGTTCCGCTTCCACCGTGAATTGCGAAGATTAAGGGCGTTTTTCCTGCGTTGTTATAACCAGTGGGTAAATAAACAATAAAACTTCTTGCATTTCCATCAACTGTCAAATTGATTGTTTTTTGTTCACTTGGTTTGTCGGCGGTTGTTGAATTATCTTCTTTGTTACAAGACAATAATGTAATAAAAAGAAGAGAAAAAATTAGCTTGTTTTTCATAACTTATCATTTAATAAATAAGGCATTTATTTTTTTGCTAAAATACAAAAATATTTAACATTGGCATTTTATATGGTTTTAACTCATTGTTTTTCTTATAGTTAAGTAAATTGCCATCGCATTAAAACTGCAACTTTCTCCAATAGGGGGAGCAAAACAAAACCCGATACGAAAGTGTCGGGTTTTTTTGTGTTTAATAGCTTGCAAAATTAAGTTCCATTAATTATTTTTGGTAAACTAATTGACTTAACTATGAAAACATCATTTAACAAATTTCTTTACATCGGATTTCTGCTTTTAGGAT
>CANCPZ010000114.1 GCA_947380175.1 Bacteroidota bacterium
CGATACTCTGCTCTATATTTTCCTGGTTGCAAATTAAATTGTTCGTGATACAAATTACTCTGAAGATTACATACCCAAACTAATTTATTATTTTCTTCTAAAAATAAACTTCCTGGCCCTTCCGAAGGTTTAAAAACTGTTACGCTTCCAACTTGTGGAATTTCAATAAATGTAGTTTTACTTTGAGCAACATCAACCTTCGTTAAATAAATTCGAGGAAGTGTTAAAATTTCTATATCGTATTTACCTACAATGTATTTTTCAGTAGCATTTAATTCTTGTACATTAAGTGTTTGCATTTGTCCGCTTTTACGAATAATACAATCAGCATTTTTTATATTTTCTGCTAGTCCGCTAACCTTCAAATTAATATAACCTTGTGGAGCATCAATAGCTACAATATTGTGCTTTCCTGCAACAAATTCAATACCTCTTTTTTCAACTGGAGGTATTGTATGTACAACCATTTTGTATGTACCAATTGGATCAATAATTATGGTATCGGGCACTCCCTTGTTATTAATTGTATGCATATAATTATAACGGATTACCCCTGTTGATTCATCATAAAAAGTCATATTAACATCTGTTTCAGTAGGTCTACCAATCTGATCATTTAAATTTACCTGAACAGAAGTATTATTCAATGCTTGAGAAATTACAATATTTAGGATATTTTTAAAACTGGCCTCACTAGATGCATCATAAAACTTACCAATGCAACCAAAAGAGTTCATATAACTTTTATCTAAACCAATTCCAATAACAAAGGGCTTTAAAACAATTCCCTTCTTTTGTAATGCTAATGAAACAGCACAAGGATCACCATCGCATTCCTCAATTCCATCGGTAATTAAAATAATAATATTACGTAAATGAGAGTTTGCTGGAGCAGGAAAATCGCCACCACATTGCTCTAACGTATATGCTATTGGGGTTGTTCCTTTTGGAATAATCGTTTTTAGTCGATTCTTAATCACTTCAATATTGTTTTTTCCAAAAGGGACTTCAAGTTTAGTATCCTTACAATCTCTTTCTGGACGCAATGAATGTTGGTGGCCGTAGCATCGAAAAGCAATTTCTAAATTATCAACCCCTTTAATACTATCTAAAAATTCAGAAAGCATTCGCTTGGCAATATCCATTTTCATTCCGCTTTGCCACTGCCCGAACATACTGAAAGAGGCATCAAAGACAAATTCGATTCGTGTTAATGTAGGTAATGTGTTTTTAGTTTGAGCAAAAGTTGATGGGCAAGAAATAACAAGTACAATGCATAATGCGATTTGTATAAGCGAAGGGAATATTCGCTTGGAATCTAAATTAATACTTTTATGCATATTTTCCATTTGATTCTTGTGATTATTATTATTTTTAATAATCTTCTAATGTTTCAGAATTTTGCTTCAATGCTTCTGCTAGTTGATCGTTATTTGGTGCTACCCCATGCCATTTGTGAGAACCCATCATAAAATCAACACCATTACCCATTTCTGTTTTCATTAAAATCATAACAGGCTTTCCTTTTCCTGTGTGTTCTTTTGCAGTTTTTAGAGCACCGGTTACTGATGCTATATCATTGCCTTTTTCACAATCTATTACATCCCAACCAAATGCTTCAAATTTTGCACGAAGACTACCCATTGGCAAAACCTGATCTGTTGAACCATCAATTTGCTGACCATTCATATCAACTGTAGATATAATATTATCAACACTTTTGGCTGATGCATACATGGCAGCTTCCCAAATTTGTCCCTCTTGTAATTCACCATCACCATGCAATGTATAAACGATACTCTTATCCTTGTTTAACTTTTTTGCCAAAGCGGATCCTATAGCAACGGATAAACCTTGTCCTAATGAACCTGATGCAATTCGCACACCTGGTAAATTTTCATGCGTTGTTGGATGACCTTGTAAACGAGTATTTAATTTACGAAAAGTAGCTAATTCTTTTACAGGGAAGTATCCCGAATGAGCTAAAACACTATAAAAAACAGGAGAAATATGACCATTTGACAAGAAAAAAACATCTTCATTAAAAGCATCCATTGAAAAGTTTTTTGGATTATGGTTCATTGTATCAAAATAAAGTGAAACCAAATATTCAGTACAACCCAACGAACCACCTGGATGACCAGAATTTACCCCATGAACCATTCTAACAATATCTCTGCGGACTTGCGATACAACTTTTTCTAATTCTGCTACTGAAGCCATTTTTTGTTAATTTTTAATTGTATTATATTTTGATAAGATGGTCAAAAGTAGCATTTTTTATGGGGGTAGAACCCATTGTTGAAAATATTTATGTAATGTTGAAAACTCAAATAAATTAAGCAAATCAGACATTTATAAAATAGCTTATTTTGGTATCTTTGCATGCTTTTTTTAGACAAAAACGTATCTAAAATATGCCTTATTTTAAAACTAATAATTACTAATTTATAAATTTTATGGCATTACAGTGTGGCATAGTTGGATTACCTAATGTTGGCAAATCAACCCTATTCAATTGTTTATCAAACGCTAAAGCACAAGCAGCAAATTTCCCTTTTTGTACTATTGAACCAAATGTAGGGGTTATTACCGTTCCTGATGAACGCCTTTCAGCTCTCGAAAAATTAGTTAATCCGGAACGTGTTGTTCCAACAACAGTTGAAATTGTTGATATAGCAGGATTGGTAAAAGGTGCAAGTAAAGGTGAAGGCTTAGGCAATAAATTTTTAGCAAATATCCGCGAAACAAATGCTATCATTCACGTTTTGCGTTGTTTTGATGATGATAACGTAGTACATGTTGATGGATCCGTAAACCCTGTTCGTGATAAGGAAATTATTGATACCGAATTACAGTTAAAAGATTTAGAATCTATCGAAACCAAAATAAAAAAGGTGGAGAAGATGGCTAAAACAGGTAATGATAAGGATGCAAAAAAAGCATACGAAGTATTATTAAGCTTGAAAGAATTATTGGAACAAGGTAAATCTGCTCGTGCTGCAAACCTTTCGGAGATGGATAAATCATATGTGGCTGACTGTTGTTTATTAACAATTAAGCCTGTTCTTTATGTTTGTAATGTAGATGAAGCATCTGTAAAAACAGGAAACAAATACGTAGATGCAGTTAAAGAAGCAGTAAAAGATGAAAATGCAGAAGTATTAATTATTACGGCAGCTATGGAAGCTGAAATTTCTGATTTAGAAACATACGAAGAACGTCAAATGTTTTTGGGAGAAATGGGATTGACTGAGCCGGGTGTTAATTACTTAATTAAAGCAGCTTACCGAATATTAAATCTGCAAACCTATTTTACTGCAGGAGTTAAAGAAGTTCGCGCTTGGACCATAACAAAAGGTATGACTGCACCTCAAGCGGCAGGAGTTATCCATACTGATTTTGAGAAAGGATTCATCAGAGCTGAAGTAATTAAATACAATGACTTTTTAACTTTAGGATCTGAAGCTGCTTGTAAAGAAGCTGGTAAAATGGGTGTTGAAGGAAAAGAATATGTGGTAAATGATGGTGATTTAATGCATTTCAGATTTAATGTTTAAGTATAATGTATCAATAAAACACGCTGTACTTAATATTTAACACTTAATACATAATAAATAATGGCCGAAAAAGAAGTTAAATATAACGAAGATAGTATCCGAACACTGGAATGGAACGAGCATATTCGTTTGCGTCCAGGAATGTATATAGGTAAATTAGGAGATGGCACTTCTCCCGATGATGGTATTTATATTTTGTTAAAGGAAACTCTAGACAATTGTATTGATGAATTTGTGATGGGTAATGGCAAATCGATTGACATTTCAATCAAAGACAAAACAGTTAAAGTGCGCGATTATGGTCGTGGAATTCCATTAGGTAAAGTAGTTGATGTTGTATCAAAAATAAATACTGGAGCTAAGTATGATTCAGAAGCGTTTAAAAAATCGGTTGGATTAAATGGTGTTGGTACAAAAGCGGTAAATGCATTATCAAGCTTTTTCAGGGTTCAATCTTTCCGCGAAGACCAAACTAAAGCAGCTGAATTTTCGCAAGGAAATAAAACAAAGGAAGATCCTCAAACATCATCAGAACAAAGAAAGGGTACACTTGTAACCTTTATTCCTGATGAACTAATTTTCGGAAAATATAATTTCCTCAATGAGTATATTGAGAAAATGTTATGGAATTACGCCTATTTAAATACGGGCTTAACAATCAACTATAACGGACAAAAGTTTTATTCCGAAAATGGCTTATTGGATTTGCTTACTCAAAATATAAATGGCCCAATCTTATATCCTACAATTCATTTAAAAGGGTTCGATATTGAAGTCGCCATTACACATAGTAATCAGCAATATGGCGAAGAATATTATTCTTTTGTAAACGGACAACATACCACACAAGGTGGAACACATCAAGGTGCTTTTCGCGAAGCTGTTGTAAAAACAATTCGAGATTTTTTTAAAAAAGATTTTGAAGCAGTTGATGTTCGCACATCTATAATTGCTGCTATTAGCATAAAAGTGCAAGAACCCGTTTTTGAATCACAAACAAAAACAAAGTTAGGATCGCAAGATATTGGTCCTAAAGGTCCATCTGTAAAAGCTTTTGTAGGTGATTTTTTAAAGACAGAATTAAATAATTTTCTTCATAAAAATCCAGAAGTAGCACAATCTATTTTACAGAAAATTCAGCAAAGTGAACGCGAACGAAAGGATTTACAAGGTATACAAAAACTTGCAAGAGACCGTGCTAAAAAATCAAATCTACACAATAAAAAATTACGCGATTGTAGAGTTCATTTAACATCAAATGATGAACGTAAACTAGATACCACATTATTTATTTGTGAGGGAGATTCAGCAAGTGGTTCCATTACTAAAACAAGAGATGTAAATGTACAAGCTGTATTTAGTTTAAAAGGAAAACCATTAAACGCATTCGGTTTGACTAAAAAAATTGTTTATGAAAATGAAGAATTTAATTTGCTTCAAGCAGCATTAAATATAGAAGATGGAATTGAACATTTGCGTTACAATAATATTGTTGTTGCAACAGATGCTGATGTGGATGGTATGCATATCCGTTTATTATTGATGACATTCTTCTTGCAATTTTTCCCTGATTTAGTTAAGAACGGACATGTCTATATCCTTCAAACACCGTTATTCCGTGTTCGAAATAAAAAAGAAACTATTTATTGTTATAGCGAGCAAGAACGGAAAGATGCAATTGCGAAATTGGGAACAAAGCCCGAAATAACCCGATTTAAAGGACTAGGAGAAATTTCACCAGACGAATTTAAATTATTTATAGGGAAGGATATCCGTAAAGACCCTGTTATTATTGGAAAAGATAGAACAATACTTGATATGCTTAATTATTACATGGGTAAAAACACACCTGAACGGCAAGATTTTATTATTGAAAATTTAGTAGTAGAGAAAGATTTGATTGAAGAAATTGAAAAAGTCTAATTTACTAATAAATCGATGTGCTTAATTTATTCAATAAGAAAGAATTATAAATATATTCATTAAAAAAAATGATTGCGAATCAAATTTATCCCTGCTTATGGTTCGACGGACAAGCAAAAGATGCAGCAGATTTTTATTGCGCTGTTTTTCCTAACTCAAAAATACTTTCATCAAATCCAATGGCGGTGATATTTGAATTAAATGGGCAGAAATTTATGGGACTAAATGGCGGACCAAGTTTTAAATTTAATGAAGCCGTTTCCTTTGTATTTAATTGTGAAACACAGGAACAAATTGACAACTATTGGAACAAATTGACTGAAGGAGGAGAAGAAGGTAAGTGTGGTTGGTTAAAAGATAAGTTTGGAGTTTCTTGGCAAATTGTGCCAACAATTTTAGGAAAACTAATGAATGATCCGGAAAAAGCGCCAAGAGTAATGTACACTTTTATGCAAATGAAAAAGTTTGATATTGAAAAATTAATGAATGCGTAAAGTAAAATTATTGAAAAAAATATCAATAAAATATGAGTAACGAAGAAAATATGAATGAAGAAGTAGTTGGTGGAGGTGATGAATTACACAACGTAATTCATGTTTCAGGAATGTATAAAAACTGGTTTTTGGATTATGCATCCTATGTTATTTTAGAGCGTGCTGTTCCTTATGTTGAAGACGGTTTAAAACCTGTACAACGTAGAATTTTACATTCAATGAATGATTTGGATGATGGACGTTATAATAAAGTAGCAAATATTATCGGGCACACTATGAAATACCACCCTCATGGCGATATGAGTATTGGTGACGCTTTGGTGGCTTTAGGACAAAAAGATTTATTAATAGATACGCAAGGTAACTGGGGGAATATATTAACTGGTGATAGAGCAGCGGCTCCTCGTTATATTGAGGCGCGACTTTCAAAATTTGCAGTAGAAGTAGTTTTTAATCCAAAAACAACCACATGGCTTACAAGTTATGATGGTAGAAATAAAGAGCCCGAAACACTTCCTGTAAAGTTTCCTTTACTTTTAGCGCAAGGTGTTGAAGGTATTGCCGTTGGGTTAGCTTGTAAAATGTTACCACACAATTTTAATGAATTGTGTGATGCTTCAGTAGCCGTATTGCGTGGTAAAAAAACAGACATACTTCCTGATTTTATCACTTCAGGAATGGCTGATTTTACGAATTACAATGATGGATTACGTGGTGGAAAAGTAAGAGTTCGTGCAAAAATTTCGCAATTAGATAAAAAAACATTAGTAATCAATGAAATACCATTTGGCACAACAACTGGATCGTTGATAGACACCATAGTTGCTGCAAATGATAAAGGGAAAATAAAAATACGGAAGGTTGAAGATAATACAGCGGAAAACGTAGAAATTGTTGTTCACTTAGTACCAGGCATTTCTCCTGATAAAACAATTGATGCGCTTTATGCTTTCACAGATTGCGAAGTTTCCATTTCGCCGAATGCATGTATTATTGAAGATGATAAACCTAAGTTTATTGGCGTAAACGAAATATTAAAAATCTCAACACATGCAACACTTGAATTACTAAAACGCGAACTAGAAATAGAAAAATCTGAATTGCAGGAATCGTACATGTTTGCATCACTTGAAAAAATATTTATCAAGGATGAAATGTATATCGATTTTAAAAACTATTCGGATAAAACAAGCTTATTTGGTTATTTAGACGGACGTTTTACAAAATATAAAAAACAATTTATTCGTGAGATTACAAATGAAGATTACGAGAAACTAACACAAATTCCAATGATACGCATTACGCGTTTTGATTCTGCGAAAGCCGATGAAAAAATGAAAGCACTAGATGCTCGTATCAACGAAATAGATCACGATTTAGCGAATTTGATTGATTACGCTGTGGAATATTTCAAAAATTTAAAAAAGAAATATGGTGTTGGTCGTGAACGAAAAACAGAAATTAAATCGTTCGAAACGATTGTTGCTACAAGTGTTGTAGTTGCCAACGAAAAACTATATGTAAATCGTTCTGAAGGTTTTGCTGGTTACGGATTAAAGAAAGATGAGTTTATTGGTGAGTGTTCCGATATTGACGATATCATTGTTTTTCGAAAAGATGGAACTATGCAAATCTCAAAAGTTACCGATAAAGCTTTTGTTGGTAAAGATTTGATACACATTGCTGTGTTTAAGAAAAACGATGAACGCACTGTTTACAATTTAATTTATCGTGATGGAAAAAACGGGAACGTATTTATGAAACGCTTTCCGGTTACAGGTGTAACACGTGATAAACAATACAATTTAACAAAAGGAACGAAAGATTCTGAAATACTTTATTTTACAGCTAATCCAAATGGCGAAGCCGAAATTATTGAAGTACAATTAAAACCCATGCCGGGTTTACGAAAAGTACAATGGGATATTAATTTTTCTGAATTAGCCGTAAAAGGCAGAAATTCAATGGGCAATGTTGTAACAAAATATGCTGTTAAAAAAATTGTATTGAAAGAAAAAGGCAAGTCAACATTAGGAGCACTTGATATTTGGTTTGATGATACAGTGCAACGATTAAACACGGATAAACGTGGCACTTACCTTGGCAGCTTTGGGCCTGAAGACAAAATCTTAACCATAACACAAGCTGGTTTTTATAAACTTTCGGGCTTTGATTTATCAACTCATTTTGATGAAGACATGATAGTGATTGAAAAATGGAATGCCAACAAACCTGTTTCTGCAATTTATTTAGAGGGAGATAGTAAGTCCTATTTTGTAAAACGCTTTTTAGTTGAGCCATCCGATAAAAAAGTTTTATTTATTGGCGACATAGAAGGTTCTCGGTTAGAACTTGCTACAACGGAAGCTATTCCTGTTGTTGAACTAAAATTCAGCAAAGTAAAAGACAAAGAGCTACCTAACGAAGAAATTAATTTAGTTGACTTTATTGCTGTAAAAGGCTTTAAAGCAAAAGGCAATAAATTATCATTCGCTAAAGTAAAAGAAATTAATTTGCTACCTCCTGTTGAAGTACCTATTGAAGAAGATGTTTTAGAGGAGTTTGAAGAAAGTGGTATGTCACCTTTAGAAGCAATAAAAAAATCACAGGAAGCGCAAAAGGAAAAACCGATAATTTCAATTGATCAGCAAATCAATGCCGATTTAAAACTTCCATCAGAAGAAAAAAAGAAAAAGAAAAAATCAGGAGAAGATGGTGAAGATCAAATTTCGTTTGAGTTTTAACAATTGAAAATAATAAAATTCTATGCAAAATATTTAAAAAAGGATTGTTGGTTTATTTAAAATATTATTATTAAATATTTGTACCTGACTTAATAATTTAATT
>CANCPZ010000115.1 GCA_947380175.1 Bacteroidota bacterium
GCAAAGCATTTAAAGGTGCAAACCAACCAATATCTAAAATAAATACAAAAGAAGTTGAATCAATCTGATTTTTCGGCAAATACATTTTTACTTCAATCACTTCAAAAACGGGAAGAGCAAAATGCACTTCGTAAATTAGTTGTTAATGAACAACTGATAGATTTTTGTAGTAACGATTATTTAGGTTTTGCAAGAAATAAGGAATTGTTGGAGGCAACTCAAAACGAACTTGCTACTTATAACAATCAACTTTTAACAAACGTAGGATCTACTGGCTCTCGGCTGTTAGCTGGTAATTCTGTTTATGTCGAAAATCTCGAAAAAAAAATTGCAACTTTTCATAATGCCGAAGCAGGACTAATTTATAATTCGGGCTATGATGCAAATGTTGGACTATTTTCTTCTATTGGTCAAAAAGGCAATACCATTATTTATGACGAGTTAATTCATGCATCTGTACATGATGGAATTAAGTTATCATCAGCTTCCGCATTTCTTTTTAGGCATAATGATGTAAAGCATTTGGAAGAGCGCCTAAAAATAGTTCAAGGTATTATTTATGTTGCGATAGAAAGTGTTTATTCGATGGATGGTGATGTTTCATTTTTAAAAGAAATATCGGACCTATGTAAAAAATACAATGCTAATTTAATTGTAGACGAAGCACATGCAACAGGCATTACATCTAATAATGGGAAAGGTGTGGTAGAGGCATTAGGCATTGAAAAATTGGTTTTTGCTCGTGTTCATACCTTTGGAAAAGCGATGGGATGTCATGGTGCAATAGTTTTGGGAAGTAATTTATTAAGAGATTATTTGATTAATTTTTCTAGATCATTTATTTATACTACAGCGTTACCTATAAAAAGTTTGGTAGCAATCAATCAATCGTATCAGTTGTTACAAAAGAGCCAAGCCCTTATTAATCAATTACAAGAGAATATTGATTTTTTTAAAAACAATATTTTGTTAAATAAAAATATTCGGTTGATTGAAAGTAATAGTCCTATTCAATGTATTGTTGTAAGTGGAAATACAGAAGTGAAACAGATAGCATCAAAAATTAAAAATGCAGGTTTTGATGTTCGCCCAATTCTTAATCCTACTGTAGCTAAAGGGAGTGAACGATTACGAATATGTATTCACGTATTTAATACAAAAGATCAAATAGCTGGTTTGGTAAGTGTAATAAATACTTAAGTGATTTTTTTTTATAATTAAATTATCATAATTTCGTATTTATAATATCTACAAGTAATTTAATGAGAAAAATATTTGTTACCGGAATAGGAACCGATGTTGGGAAGACAGTTGTTTCTGCAGTACTTGCTGAAGCGTTAAAAGCTGATTATTGGAAACCTGTTCAAACTGGCAGTTTCTTTTCAACAGATACTGCCCAGATTCAAAAGTTGATTACTAATACTGAAAGTAAATTTCATCCCGAAAGTTATTTGTTGAAGCAGTATATGTCGCCCCATGCAGCAGCTGAATTGGAAGGAATAGAAATAGATTTAGAGCAAATAAAATTACCTGATACTAAAAATACTCTAATTGTTGAAGGTGCAGGAGGTTTGTTGGTTCCTTTAAATAAAAAAGATTTTGTGATTGATATTGCAAAAAAGTTTGATATGGAGGTTGTGTTGGTGATTCAAAATTACTTAGGTAGCATTAATCATTCCTTGTTATCAATTGATTGGCTAAAAAGCAAAGGGTACAACATTTTAGGAATTGTAATTAATGGTCCTGCTCATAAGCTTTCTGAAGATATTATTTTGAATTACGCTAACCTAAAATCATTAGGTCGAATCAATAAGGAAGGCGAAATTAACCAAGAAGTTATAGCAAGATACGCCACCGAATTTGCAGGTAATTTGGTTTAGCATTTGGTAAAATAAATAAATTTTAAAATAAATAAATACGCCCTTCGTATTCCATTTTATAAGGAGTTGAAGGGTGTTTTTTTGAAATAAAAATACACAATGACAATCCAAGAGCGAGATAAAAATGTAGTATGGCACCCTTTTACTCAATTAAAAAATTCGCCATTACCAATATCCATTGTAAGGGGAGAAGGAGCCTGTTTTTATGATGAAAATGGTAAAAGGTATATTGATGGTATAGCATCATGGTGGGTAAATATTCACGGACATAGTCACCCATATTTAGCAAAAAAAATTTCTGAGCAGTTACTAACACTTGAACATGCTATTTTTTCAGGATTTACCCATGAGCCAGCAGTACAATTAGCGGAACGATTATTAAAAAGATTACCTATTAATCAGTCAAAAATATTTTATTCTGATAATGGTTCAACAGCAGTGGAAGTGGCGTTAAAAATGGCGTTTCAATATTGGAGTAATCAATCAATATCTAAAACCAAAGTAATAGCATTCGAAAACGCTTATCATGGTGATACTTTTGGTGGCATGAGCGTTGGTTCTCGTAACGTATTTAATATGCCATTCTCAAAATTGCTGTTCGATGTAATTCATATTCCTGTCCCTGTAAAAGGTAAAGAGCAAGAGTGTTTAGCAGCAATGAAAAATGCATTGAAAGAGCAAGATATAGCTTGTTTTATTTTTGAACCACTTGTTCAGGGAGCAGGAGGAATGGTTATGTATTCTGAAAAAATATTGGACGAATTAATAACGCTATGTAATAATAAAAACGTAATTACCATTGCAGATGAAGTAATGACAGGATTTGGGCGTACTGGTAAATTTTTTGCAAGTGATTTTTTGCAAAACAAACCTGACATAATTTCTATGAGTAAAGGTATAACAGGTGGGGTAATGCCACTTGGTGCAACAAGTTCTGCTCAATTTATTTATGATGCTTTTTTAAGTGATGATAAAATGAAAACTTTTTTTCATGGACATTCCTATACAGGAAATACAACCGCTTGTTCGGCAGCTTTGGCGAGTTTAGATTTGTTTGATAAGTCAGAAACATTTGAAAATATTAAACGCATAGAACTACAACACAATGTATTTCGTCAAAATATAAAATGGCATCCATCATTAATCGATTCGCGCCAATTAGGGACAATTCTTGCCTTTGAAATCAAAACAAAAGAGCATACGCATTATTTGAATTCAATTGCCGAAAACATTTCGGCGTTTTTTACTTCTCGTGGAATTATTTTACGCCCATTAGGTAATGTATTATATGTGTTGCCACCTTATTGTATTTCTAATATTGATTTGCAATTTATCTATACAACAATAGAGGAGTTTTTGGATTATACATCAACTTCTTAGTGATGAATGATATGGGATTTGGAAATACAGATTTGTATATTTGTAGCAATTCTAATCAATTAGTGGTCCGTATTTGTTAAAATAAATTGGTAAGTATTCTTTTAAATGATTTTTTCTTCGAAGCGAAATTTAGTATATGTAATAATGGCTGGTATTTTTATTACCAACGCTATTGTTGCCGAATTAATTGGAGGTAAGCTTATACAAATTGGGCCATTTGTAATGAGCATAGGTATTATACCTTGGCCAATTGTTTTTATTACCACCGATTTAATTAACGAATATTATGGAAAAGCCGGTGTAAGAAAACTTACTATTATTACAGCATCTTTAATAGCATATGCATTTGTAATTTTATTTTTGGCCATTAAAATTCCTGCAGCAATAGGAATTTCTACTGTTACCGACGAACAATTTTATGCAGTGTTTGGACAAAGTTTATGGATTATACTTGGAAGTATTGTTGCCTTTTTATGTTCTCAGTTTATTGATGTTTTTATTTTTTGGTTACTGCGCGACAAGACAGGTGGTAAATTGATTTGGCTTAGAAGTACTGGATCTACCGTTATTTCGCAATTGATAGACACTTTTGTAGTACTTGGAATTGCATTTTGGTTGCCAGGGAAGATGACAACTGCTGTTTTTTTGAATGCGGCTTTAACAGGATATACTTTTAAGTTAATAATTGCTATTGTTTTAACCCCCTTAATTTACGTTGGGCACAATGTTATTGAAAAATATTTAGGTGATGAAGAATCGCATTTAATCGTTAAAAAGGCTGCGGAGGAATCGCTTCATCACAAAGTTGAAGAGTAGATATTTTTGAAAATGAATTCCAAAAATGGATCTTAAAACTCAAACAAGGAAAACGATAGGAAAGAGTAACCATCAGGAAAAAATATTTCTTGAAGGGCCTCAATCACGGAGGAAAGATTTTTTCTTTACAGTAAAAATATTAATTGAATTAATTAAAGGTTTTAGAGCATTGCATTTTGTTGGGCCTTGTGCAACTGTTTTTGGATCGGCTCGTTTTAACGAAGATCACCCAACATATAAACTTTCTAGAGAAGTAGGTGCAGGTCTTGCACAGCTTGGATTTACGGTTATAACTGGTGGTGGCCCAGGAGTTATGGAAGCGGCAAATAGAGGGGCAAAAGATGTTGGTGGTAAATCTGTGGGGTGTAATATTGTTTTACCAAAAGAACAAAAGCCGAATAAATATTTAGATAAATGGGTTTACATTCGTTTCTTTTTTGTTAGAAAAGTTTTGCTTGTTAAATACTCTTATGCTTTTGTTGTTATGCCAGGTGGCTTTGGAACAATGGATGAGTTTTTTGAAGCACTAACATTAATTCAAACCCTTACTATAAAAAGGTTTCCGGTAGTTTTAATGGATAAAGTGTTTTATAAAAATATGTATGCTCATTTTGAAATAATGGCTGAAAAAGGAGCTATTTCAAAGGATGACATGGATTTGTTTTTATATACCGATTCGGTACAAGAGGCCATGGAACACATAAAAAAACATGGAATAGAGCAATTTCAATTACGGAAGAAAAAAATTAGGAAAGTTTTTCCTTTGTTTGGCGAGAAGCATTGATTTTTTAGTTATCAAAAATAAAATTTAGTGTCGACGTATTGTCTTTATCATCTTTTACTTCCAGATTAAAAACATGTTTTCCTGATTTAATGGTGTTGTCAAAAGTATAAAACAGTAAATCTTTTTTAATTTCGTACTCGCATAAAACCCAATTTCCATCAATGGTAGCGCTGTATTTTTTTATACCTGATAAATTATCTTTTGCGCCTATTTCAATTTTTTTTGTTTTGCTAAAATCTGCATAGTTTTTAGCTGTAAACTTAAAATTTGGTTTCAATGATGGTGCTGTAGTGTCAATACTTACAACAAAATTTCCAAATATTTTTGTTTGTGTTGTTACATAGCCGTTTTTAAAACTTCCGCCTTCATAATTTTTTTTGCCTATATTATTTATCGAAATAACTACAGCTTTATTTTGTAAATAAATTGGCATATTAATAGGCTTTATGCTTAAGCTGTAAGGTTTTTGAAGGGCAGTTTCTTTGTTTTGTATGCGGTGTAACAAGGAGTATGTTCCTTTAATGATAGGAGTTTCGGAATGGTTAAATAACAGGTCATCAAACAAGGCATAAGCAGGGATAAAAATTTCAATATCATCTTTTTTATATTCATTGTCTTTTGAGCAATCAAATAAAATAGCATTGTCAATTATAGGTAAAGCTTTTAAGTTACATTTTGATGTGCTTTTAACTTTTAGTGAAATATCAGACGAATTTCCTGTAAAATCGGTTACAATAAATTTTATCAAATGAAGCGAATTGTCATTAAAATTAACCACCCCAAAATTAACCACATCTTTATAGATTTCAATTTTATTGTTTTTTGAAAGAAAACATTTTTGAATTTTAAAATTATTTTTTTGTTTCTCTTTATAATCCATGTGTGTATTTACATATCTGCTATTTTCGAACGAAAATTTTTCCATTTCATAATAATAAATACGCTTACCATCAGCCTGTAATTCAATTGAAAATACAGCATTTTGATTCGTTGAGCCTGTTTCCGAATCATTACATTCAATGCCAAAACCGATGTCTCCATTTGCGATAATGGTATCCTGTTTGTTTATCGAATATTTGCTATTCGAATAAACAGTTTTTATTTTTTTTACTTCGTGTTTACTATTTATAGTCGCCTTTTCGCCAATAGGATAAACTGCAAGTTGTGTGATAGTAGGTTTTACATTATCTGGAATAGTATATCCCAAAAGGTATGGGTTAATAGGCATTTCGGTTTTTGTATCTCGTATTTCAAAATGTAAATGAGGGGCCTCAGAACTACCTGTATTGCCTGAAAAACCAATTAAATCTCCTTTTTTTACAAGGATCGTCTTTTCAGAAAGTGTGGTATCTATTTCAAAAGATTCCTTTGTATATTCAATTGCTTTTGCAAATTCTGCAATAGCGGTGTTGTAACGTTGTAAGTGAGCATAAACACTTGTGTATCCATTTGGGTGATTTATATATAAGGCTTTCCCGTATCCACCTGCGCTAATTTTAATGCGCGAAATATAACCATCGGCTACCGCATAAATCGGTAAGCCTTCTTTTCCGTTTGTGCGAAAATCAAATCCGGAATGAAAATGATTTGGTCGTATTTCTCCGAAATTGCCAACAAGCTCCATTTTGATTTTTAATGGAGAATCGAAATATCCTTTATTATATTGATTTTGAGAAAGACATATTTGGTGAAAGGATATAAAAATGAGGATATGTAGAATTTTTTTTCGCATCAAACAAATTTAATGTTTTTATTAAAACGCAAAATTTAATTGTAAACATCCTTCTTTTCGGTCTGCTTATTTTAACCACAAATTAAATATATTTTGAAGTTAAGGTATTCAACCTTATATTTGTAAAAACTCAAAGTATTAATTTAGCAATTGATTATGAACGACTTAACTTTAACCATCACCGACTTAAAAGCGAAAGTTGAAAAATTAGTAAATTTGCATCAGCAACTAAAAAAAGATAACGAGCAATTGTATTTAGATAATGAGATATTACAAAAAACAATTGATGAACAAAAATTAACGATTGAAACATTAGAAAATAGTAACAAAGAATTAGAACTCAATAAAACAGACGAAAAAAATAAAATAGTATCGGATACAAAAGTTAAAATTAATGAGCTTGTGCAGGAAATTGACCAATGTATTGCTCTTTTGAAGTAAAATGAATTTGAAAGTTTATTCTTTCAAACAAAATAAATAAAATGGCTGAAGTATCATTAAACGTTTTAATTGCTGGTCGTACTTACCCTCTAATTTTAAAGCATGAAGATGAGAAGGTTGCGATTAATGTTGCTAAAATGATTAATGATAAAATGAAGGAAATTGAAGAGAATTATTCAGTGCGTGATAAGCAGGATCTTCTTGCTATGAGTGCATTACAATTATTAACTACTCAACTAACTATTCCTGAAAAATTAGATAGTTTAGAAAATGAACTCGTTAACCAGCTCGATTTATTTGTTACTGACTACCTTCAAAAAGAAAGCAATTCATAGTTGTTTACATTTGTTAACAATAAAATGTAAACAAAAAAATCTTACATCGGTTTATAGTTAGCCCATAAATTCTACTTTGGTGTTTTAAAGTGAATGCGTGGGGTTTTTATATAAACAATTAATCATATTTTTAAAATGGACTTAATACTTGGAATACTAATTGGATTAGTAATAGGGGCTATAGCTACCTTTCAATTTATCAAAAAAACAAATGAAGGCAAAGCAAGTAACATTATTAAAGATGCTGAAGCGGAGGCTGAAGTAATTAAAAAAGATAAAATGTTGCAAGCAAAAGAAAAGTTTTTGCAACTTAAAGCCGAACACGAAAAAGTAATCAATGAAAAAAATCAGTTGGTGCTACAGGCCGAAAATCGAATTAAACAAAAAGAACAATCGGTCTCCCAAAAACAAGAGCTGCTTACTCGTAAAGATGTTGAACTAGATACTGTTCGTCAAAATCTTACTCATCAGTTAGAGTTAGTTAATACAAAGCAACAAGAAGTGGATAAATTTCATCGTCGCCAAGTTGAACAATTGGAAACCTTAAGTGGTCTTAAAGCGGAAGAAGCAAAAGTACAACTGATTGAATCATTGAAGGCAGAGGCTAAAACCGATGCGATGGCTCACATTAAAGATATAGTTGAAGAAGCAAAAATTTCAGCGAATATGGAGGCTAAGAAAGTAGTAATTCAAACAATTCAGCGTGTAGCTACAGAGCATGCTATCGAAAACTCTGTTTCTGTTTTTAATATCGAAAATGATGAAATAAAAGGTCGTATTATTGGGCGTGAAGGTAGAAACATAAGAGCATTAGAAGCTGCAACAGGAATTGAAATTATTGTTGACGATACCCCAGAAGCTATTATCTTATCAGGTTTTGATCCCATACGTAGAGAGATAGCTCGTTTATCATTACATCAGCTGGTTACCGATGGTCGTATTCACCCCGCTCGTATTGAAGAGGTTGTTGAAAAGGTGAAAAAACAAATTGAAGATGAGATTATTGAAATTGGTAAACGTACTACTATTGATTTAGGAATTCATGGTTTACATCCAGAATTAATTCGCATGGTTGGGCGTATGAAATATCGTTCATCTTATGGGCAAAATTTATTGCAACATTCGCGCGAAGTAGCAAATTTATGCGCTACTATGGCTGCGGAGTTAGGCTTAAATGTAAAAATGGCAAAACGTGCAGGTTTGTTACATGATATTGGTAAAGTGCCTGACGATTCACCAGAAATACCTCATGCTATTTTGGGTATGCAATTGGCCGAAAAATATAAGGAAAAACCGGAAATTTGTAACGCTATAGGTGCTCATCACGATGAAATTGAAATGACTTCATTGTTAGCACCAATAGTGCAGGTTTGTGACGCTATTTCCGGGGCTCGACCA
>CANCPZ010000116.1 GCA_947380175.1 Bacteroidota bacterium
AGCAGGAGAAATTTTTAAATTACATGAATTTGCATCTCTTACTATTACTTGATATCCTCCAGCTTCAATTCCATTTATATCCTGTGTGGTTGCAGAGTTTGACCACGTATAAAAATAAGGAGCAGTTCCCCCGTTTACAGTTAAATCAATTGCGCCATCCGATCCATAAATACAAGTTGGATTAGTAATAATTGAACTTATTGTCATTAATACTGGTTCAATTATCTGAGTAGATGTGTTTACATGACAACCTTTATTGTCTGTAACAGTTACCGAATATGTATCAGGACCAAGGTTTATAAGGTCTTCGTTTGTAGAACCATTACTCCAATTAAAAGTATATGGGAAAGTTCCACCAGTAAGTGCAATATCAATTGTTCCATTGTTTGATCCATTACATGTTATTGCATTGTATGATGCGCTTACGCTTAACAATGGTGGTTCTGTAATTGTAAAGCTATTAAACTGCGCACAATTTACGGCATCGGTAATTGAAACAGTATAGTTACCAGCAGAAAGACCACTTGCAACAAACCCTGTTTGGGAATTACTCCACGTAATGGTATAAGGCGCTATTGCATTTGAAACGTTTGCCGTTGCAGAGCCTGTATATCCTCCAAAACAGGCTACATTGGTAGTAACTACATTTAGTGTTAGATTTGTACATGCTGGCTCACTAACATAAGTGCTATCAAAAAAATTACACCCATGCGCATCAGTAATTGTTAATTTATATCCACCTACAAATAAATTTGTAATTGATTGCGTTGTTCCTCCATTACTCCACAAATAAGTATAAGGTGGTGTTCCTCCGAATGGGTTTGCTGTTGCTGATCCATTGTTTGAACCAACTATTGTAACATCAACATGATTCATTGTATTTATTAAATTTGCTGGCTGTGTGATAGAGATATTAGCTGTTTGTATACAGTTGAAAACATCATTAACAGTTATTGTATAGGAGCCAGGTGCTAAATTAAATGCGGTATCGTTTGCTTGTGATGCAGAATCGTTCCATAAATAAGTGTATGGTGCTGTTCCTCCTGTTGGCAGAGCAATCCCTTCTCCATTATTTGCTCCATAACAATTAACGTTTGTTGAACTGGCTGTTACATTAAATCCTAAGCAGCCTGGTTCATTTATAACTACACTTCCATTTATTGTACAGCCTTTCGAATCTGTAATTGTTACAGAATAACTTCCATAAACAAGTGAATTTATTGTAGCAGTGGTTGCACCTGTAGACCATAAGTAATTATATGGTGGAGTTCCTCCGCCTGAAATAACTGTTGCTGAACCATCGTTTCCACCATTTAATGTAACATCTAGTGATGAAAAGTTTATTGTTAATAGATTTGGTGATACGATATTTTTTGTCTTAATTCCTGTACAACCAATCGAATCTGTAATTGTTAATGTATAGTTTCCTTGGCCTTCGGTAATAGAACTAGTTGTTGCTGATGTATTCCAAAAGTAGTTTAAAGGGTTTGTACCACCTGATACTATTGAAGAAATTAAAGTTGTATTACCATAACAATTTAATTCGGGTGCTGATAGTGCAATTTTAATACTATCAGAAAATGAAATTTTTACAGTATCTACTTTTTCGCTACAAAATCCACTAGATGATAAAAATAGCGACACAGAACCTGAAAGTATTTCGGATGAAGTAGGTGTGTAGTGTGGTTTTAAGTCGTTTCTATTAGGATTGAAAATTCCATTTCCTCCAATCCAAACCCCTGCACCAGTTGAATTATCAGCTTTTTTTACAATTCCATTTAACAATATAGTTGGACTTGTTGCACAAACTTTTTGATCGGTTCCTGCATTTACAATGGAAGGTGGATTTCCTTTTACAACAGTTATTGTTTTTAAATAGGATGGGCAAGATGATGTATTGTATAAACCATCTTTTATTTCTACTGAATAATTTGCTGATTGAGTTGCAAAAAATGTTGTTCCTGTTCCAACAATTACATTTGCGCCATCTCTCCACGTATAAGTGTAAGGTGGTAAACCACCGCTTCCTATTGCTGTAAGAGTTATACCACTTCCACTTCCTAAATCACAAAATGTAGGAATTGCAGGGCTTATTGAAGTTAATAATTTTGGTAAATTAAAAATGGTAACTGTATCACAAACTATAACATTAAATCCACACATTGATGCTTGAGGATAACCACATACCTGATATTTTACAAATGAAGGAGTCCAACTGCGTGGCGTATATATCGGGCTTGCACAATTGGTGCAACTTAAAAGAGAGTCATAATATCCTTGTGGTTTTCCATTGATAGGAAGTGAAGTCCAATATGTTTGATTGCTTACTACACCAAGTGTTGTAAGTTCGGTGCTACAACCTACACGAACTGTATCGTCAAATGGAAAAAGTGGTTTTGAAACCGAAGTAATTTTATAAATATTTTTATTGGAGCCTGGTTTACAAAAAGTAATATGCTGTAAACCACCTCCTGTAATACATTTTACAGTACCCCCAGGATAACTTCCTGTACAATTAATTTGATAAAATAATGATCCTGCAGGATCTGCACCAATCATATCAATCTCAATTCCTGCAGCATTAACATCTAAAAGAATATCTAAAGCAATACATTTGTCAGGTCCGCTAACGCCACAGCAGTGAGCATTTCGTGAGTCGTTAGGAGTTGACCAAATGCCAGCTGAATTGCCTGTAAAATCATGAGAGTAATAAGTTACGTCCGGATCACATGCCGGGTTACTTGAGGGATATTGTGCATAGGCAATTGAACTTAAAATCAAAAAAATGCCTGCAACACCTTTTTTAATAAATGAGAAATTTTTCATAAACGTTATTTTAAAATAATACTGGACAAAAATATATTAGCGTTGTAGGTTTTAAAGTGACTTAAATCAAAACAAGGTTTGATTGCTATCACTAAGCTTTAAAAATAATTTGTTGTTTTTTTTAATTGGAAAAAGTCCAAGTGTCTTGTATTTAGGAGTAAGGACTTGTTTAGGCTTACAATAAAAAAAAGTAAATTCAAAAAGTGTTTTTTTTATTTTTTAGAAATTACTTCTCCAATTAAAAAACCATAAGGTTTTAATGGCTCAATATGATCGCAAATTATTTTTATCATTGCTATTAATGGTATTGCTAAAAAAACGCCTGGTAGTCCCCAAATAATTTCACCTAAAACCAACGCAACTATGGTAGATAAGGGATTTATTTTTACTTGTGAACCAACTATAATTGGTTCTAATATCCATCCTTGAATAAATTGAATTAGCCCGTAGGTGCCAATAATACTTACTAAAGTAAGGAGGCTGGCTCCCTGAATTGCTGTTACCATTAAGGTTATTGTTGTTCCTGTTATATTTCCTATGAATGGAACTATTTCGAGTAAGCCGCAAATAATTGCAAAAAAAAATGGATTTTCAACTCCAATTATTGAAAATCCAATACCATACATTATCCATAAACATACAATCATTTTGGATAGTCCAAATAAATAGTGTTGAGATACATGGGATATATTTAAAATTATATTTTCTATTTCTTTTCTTTGTTTTAAAGGGAATAATTTGAGCAAAAAATATTTCACATGATTGCTATAATATAAAAGACCGAACATGTATACAAGTATTAAAATAAAGTTTGTAAAAATGCTAATCGTAGAATTTGTAATTAGTTTCATTAAATCTGAAAGCGAGGGTTGTTCGTTTTGCAATATCTGCGATTGTTTTTCCATTGTAATTCCTAAATTATCAAATATTAATTTTTGAATTTGAATAACCGATTCAATAGCTTTTTTTTTAATAAGAGGTATATTGTAAGCAAATTCTGAAATTTGCCAGATCACTAAAAATGTTATTCCTGATACTACAATTAAAAAAACGAATAAACATATAGAAACAGAAATCCCTTTTGGTATTTTAATTCTTACCATCCATTTGTAAAATGGGAAAAAGAGTGTAGCTAAAACCCCACCAATGGTAATTGGTATTAGAAAGTTTTTTGCAAAATATAATCCCGAAAAAAAAAGAAATAATAAAAAAAACTTTTTTATTATTGATGTTGATGAGATTATCATAGTGGATATTTTATTTCAAACAATACCCCTTAGCTCTGCTAAGTATGGCAGGTTTTTGTAATACTTATTTCATTTTATTCAATTACTATTTTTTGACAATATTCCTTGTCTAAAGAAATTATTTTAACGATATAAATTCCTGGATTCAATTTTTCTTTTGCGCAAAATGTATAGGCTTCGGAATTGTCTGGAAAAATCAGAATTTCATTTGAGTAAACTAATTTTCCATTTATGTCTGTTATCACAACTGAGGTTTTTGCTCCTTTGTTTGTATTTATTTGAAGGTTGATACAAACGCCATTACTTGGATTGGGGTATATATTAAATGATAAATTTATGCTTTCATTAAAGGTAGCTTTTGCCAAATTAAAATAACTTGTGGTTCCATCAAAATCAGTTTGACTTAAACGATAATATGAATCACCGGGAAGAGGTTTGTCGTCAATCAAATTGTAATTTAAAAAAATAGTACTATTCCCAGCACCTTTAAGGCTCGATACTTTTTTAAATGTAATTGCATCTCTTGAATTTTCGATTGTAAAAAAATCATTGTTTGTTTCAGAAGCTGTTGCCCAATTTATAGCTACTGAATTATCATTTGCTTGAACTTCAAATTTTATTAATTCTATTGGTAATGGTATAGATACAAGACCTAAAACAGCATAGCCAAAATCGGTTCCACTTGTTGAATTCCAAACAGTAACACTTCCTATATTAACTAAATTTGATGATCCACCTCCTGTACCTGGTTTTAATTGACCCCCACTTTGAACTATCATAGCAGAACCTACTGGTAAAAATATTTTACTGCCATTTTTAAAAGTTAATATTCCGTATATATTAATATACATGGGTTTTATGCACGGGCTACCATAATTTTCTTGAGCAGTAATTGTAATAGTATGTGTGCTTAATATTTTTATTGAATCTCCACAAACGGGTACATGTCCACATGACCATGTTGCTGCATTTTCCCAATTTCCTGTGCCTTTTGAAACGCAGTATGTGGCTAATAAACTAAAGTTAATTGATATAAAAAATATTCCTAATAGGATAATTTTTTTCATTTTTGGAAAAATTAATTGGTTCAACAACAAATAAAAAAGTAAAGTTTATTCGTGGCTATCAAAAGTAATTGTGTTTTAAAAAATTAGAAAGGAGGCTAATCAATAAAAAATATGATTTATTCCATTAATAAAAAAGTAAGTATTTTACTCATATCGTAATGCGTCGATCGGGTTTAAATTGGACGCTTTTTGTGCAGGATACCAGCCGAAAAATAAGCCAACAATTGTTGAAAATAAAAACGATAACAAAATTGAAAATAAAGTTACTGTTACTGGCCACCCTCCAAAGTTTGCGACCATCATTGATACAAAAATTCCTAACCCAATTCCAATTAAACCACCAATAAAACTGATAAATACCGATTCTATTACAAACTGAATTAAAACATCTCTGCTTTTTGCTCCAACAGCAAGTCGAATACCTATTTCACGAGTTCGTTCTGTTACCGAAACTAACATAATATTCATTATTCCTATTCCTCCAACAAGTAATGATATGCTTGCAATACTGGCTAAAAGTATAGTTAACACTTTAGATATACTTCCGAAAATATTACTTAAATCACTTTGTGTTCGTACCATAAAATCATCATCACCATCTTTTGGTATTTTATGACGTAATCGAATTAGTTGTAAAATTTGTTCTTTGGCTTCATCAATCTGTTCTTCTGATTTTGCAGATGCAATAATCATATGAACATTGGTCGTTGAAAGCATTCGTTTTTGAACAGTAGCAAAAGGTGCAATTACTATGTCATCTTGATCTTGACCAAAAGTGTTCTGTCCTTTTTTTTCTAAAATTCCTATTATTTTAAAAGGAATTCTATTGATTCTTATTGTTTGTCCAATTGTATTTGCTTGCCCCTCAAATAAATTTAGTGCCACGGTTAATCCTATTACACATACTTTTGCTGCTGCCTTGTCGTCTGTTTGATTAAAAATTGATCCATCTTGAATTTCTAAATTTCTTGAATAAAAATAATCTGAAAAAACACCCATTACAACTGTTCTCCAATTTTTAGAACCTGCAATTACCTGTGCTCCACTTTGAACTACTGGTGAAATGTATTTGATGGCATCGCATTTTTGTTGAATAGCTTCAGCATCTTCTCGAGTTAAACTTTGTTGAGAGCCAGCTTCTAAATGAACTCCTCCTTGACTTATAGCACCTGGTATAATCATAATGGAGTTGGTTCCGAGGCTTGAAATAGATGCTTGAATATTTTGCTTTGAGCCTTCGCCGATCGCTAGCATTGCAATAACCGAAGCTACTCCAATTATGATACCAAGCATGGTAAGAAATGTACGAAGTTTGTTTCTTATCAATGATCGGTAAGCAATTATTAAAATATTTTGTATGCTCACTTTTCTTTGATAACTGTAATGGGTTGTTTTATTTTTTCTAATTCAGTAAGTGCTAATTTGCGTTCTTTCACAGGTTTGTTCGAAATTATTTTCCCATCTTTAAATAAGATTGTACTTAGTGCAAATTGGGCTATATCTGGCTCATGCGTTACCATTACTATTGTTATACCTCTGTTATTTAATGTCTGAAAAATCTCCATTATTTCATAACTGGTTTTCGAATCTAAATTTCCCGTGGGTTCATCAGCCATTATAACAATTGGCTCATTAACCAATGCACGCGCTATTGCTATACGTTGTTGTTGCCCTCCCGATAATTGATTTGGTAACGAATATTGTCTGTCAGCTAATCCAACTGATTTTAGTGCATTGTAAGCTCTGCTTTTTCTTTCCTTATTATTAATTGTACGGTTATAAAGTAAGGGTAATTCTACATTTTCAATTGCTGTTGTGCGCGCTAATATATTAAAGGATTGAAATATAAATCCAATTTTTTTATTTCGGAATTCAGCCAATTTATTTTTATCTAATTTATTTACGTCCATACCATCAAGCAAATAATTGCCACTTGTTGGACGGTCGAGACAACCGATTATGTTCATAAATGTTGATTTCCCAGATCCACTTGCACCCATTATGGCAATAAATTCACCTTTGTTTATTTTAAGTGTAACATCTGTTAGTGCATGAACTTCAATTTCTCCAATACCATAAATTTTTGAAATATTTTCTACAGAAATGAGAGATGTTGTCATATATTTTAAGTTTATTTTTTTTGTGTTGTTCGCATTCTCGGCATAAAAGGATTTTTTGTTTTAACATCAGTGTTTATTTCATCTTTATTAATACCCGTAATTACTTCCGTTCCAATTTGTATATTCCCATTAATCTCTATGTTGCTATCATCAGCAAGTCCTGTTTTTACTTTTTCAGGGTAAATATCATTGCCTTTTTTTATCCAGATATATGCAATAGAATCTTTAGGCTTTTCTAAAACAATATTTTGTCCGTTCTTTTGAGATAATTTATTTTTCCAGAACATAATTGTCGAATCGTTTAATACAGTTGATTTTTCAAAGTATTCAATTGGTGGCTGAAATCGAACTGAATTATTTTGGGTTTTTAAAATGTTAGTATGTTCATTAATTATAATATTAATATTAGCTGTTAGGCCTGGCATTAATTTTAAATCAGAATTAGGAACATCAATAATTACGGTATAGTTTACTACATTTTGAATTACAGTTGGTTGTAAACGAATTTGTTTAATCAATCCTTCAAACATTTCATTGGGATACGCATCAACCGTAAAATATGCTTTTTGATTTACCTTTATTTGTCCAATATCAGCTTCATCTACATTTGCATATACTTGCATCTGAGTTAAGTCATTAGCTATTGTAAATAACACTGGCGAATTAAAACTGGAAATTACAGTTTGCCCTACATCCATATTTCGCGAGATAATTGTTCCACTTATAGGTGCACGTACAAATGCGTATTGTAAATTTATTTTTGCTCTGTTAAATTGAGCTTGAGCTGATTTGTTTGCACTTATAGCTGTTTCATAATTTGTAAGTGCTAAGTCATATTCTGATTGAGGTATAACACTTTCTGTAAATAATAGTTTAACTCTATCAAATTCTCGTTTTGTTTGTTTTACTTGAAGCGTAGTTCTTTCCATAGCTGCTACTGCATCTTCTTTTGCTGCTGCTAAAAATGTTGTATCAAGTAAGGCAATTAATTTACCTTTCTTTACTACGGTATTAAAATCTGCGAAAAGTTTTGAAATTGTACCCGATACTTGAGTTCCAACTTGAACTGTTGTTAATGCATTTATTGAACCTGTAGCTGTTACAATTACTTTGATATCACCAAATTCAACTCGTGAAGATTTCCATAAAAATGGATTCTCTTTTTTTTTTGTAAAATATATTAAAATTCCACCCACTAAAAATAATAAGATAATAAAACTTGTTATGAGTGTTTTATTTTTCAATTTAATTAATTCTTTATATGTATTTAGTTCACTAATTATTTACAATAGTTGTTTGCAAATTGACTGAAATTTGAGTCAAATAATATTGCGTAAAATCATACAATATGCTGATTGATATCAAATTAATTTTGAGTTTATTAAAAGATGATATACATCAAAATGTTAATTGATGATTGTCATTATTTACA
>CANCPZ010000117.1 GCA_947380175.1 Bacteroidota bacterium
AGTATATGTTTTTGTTTCTTTTCCGTTTACAAAAATTTTGTCTCCTTTAATTTCCATTTTATTGCCCTCGTAATTAACAATCTCGCGCTTGTAAAGGCAGATATTTGAAGTATCAATAGCTAAAGTCATACCTGCTTTTGGAATTGTAAAGGGACCAAAATTATCGTTATTCCATTTTATTAAAGGGTTGTGAGGAAATACATGTGGCTCATAAATCCCTTTTGGCATAAACTCTTTATGAACAGTTAAAACACCTTCATAATTTTTTACTTTTTCTACTGTCGAAAGTGGCATATTTAACTGATATTCGATAGTGTCGCCGGAAATATTAACAATACCAGCTTCATCAATATAAATATCCAGTTTATCAAGCACCTTATCATAAGGAATAAATTTCCGCTCATTATAATCATATTCTCCAAAAATAAAACCTTTTGTTTTTACTGAATAATGATGTTGCGCATGTTCTGGTGTTTGAACATGTTTATCATTAATATATACTTCATCATCTTTAATTTCTAATTTATCACCAGCAATAGCAATACAACGTTTAACATAGTTTTCACGTTTATCAACAGGGCGGTAAGTGATTTTACCAAACGGATGACCTGTATATTGATTTATAGCTTTAGGGTTGTTTACTGTTGACCAACCAAAATCACGACATAATTGGTAGTAACTCTGAGCCTGATCTTCCTGACTTAAGCCTAAAGAAACAGTATCTCCATCGGGGTAATTAAAAACAACAATATCATTATTTTTTACAGAACCTAAACCTGGCAAACGAAAATAAGGAAGTTTAAACCATTCCACATAGGATTTTGTAGTATTAGTTAATGGAAGCGTATGCATTGCAAATGGAAACGACAATGGAGTGTTTGGCACTTTGGCTCCATAACTCATTTTGCTTACAAATAAATAATCACCCACCATCATTGATTTTTCTAATGAAGAAGTTGGAATAGTAAATGCTTCAATAAAAAAAGTGCGTATAACAGTTGCTGCTATTACTGCAAAAACAATAGCTTCTGTCCATTCACGTGCTATAGATGGTTTTAATTTTGTTAAATCTTCTGGTCCAACATATTTAGTATCTTTTTGAAATGAAATATAAATCAAGTAAATGAAACCAAACATAGCTGCAAATAATCTTTCTGTAAAGCGTCTTTTATTAAACGCTTTTGCCATTAATAAGCACATAATGATGTACATCAAAAAGTTTACCCCTGGTGTAATTATTAAAAAAATCCACCACCAAGGCTTTTTAATTATTTTTAACCAAACAATAAAATTGTAAATGGGTATAAATGCTTTCCAAGGTTGCTCTCCAGCTAATTCAAATAATTTCCACAAACCAATAATTGTTGTTATTGAAAATATAATCAGTAATAAATAAGAAGTATCCATAATTTCTTGTTTGTTATTTGTTGTTTGTTTTGTTAAAAAAACTAACAGTTAAATTTTTATATGATTGTTAACTTATATAAACTATAATAATCAGATTATTTTAACACTTTTTATTAAAGTGCATTAAATCATCCATTCCAAAAACTCCTTTTTTATTTTGTATCCATTCAGCCGCTATTACAGCACCTAATGCAAATCCTTTGCGATTGTGTGCAATATGTTTAATGCTTATTTCATCAACTTCAGAACGGTATGTTACAATGTGTGTTCCTGGCACTTCGTCAATTCGTTTCGAAATTATTCCTAGTTCATTATTATTTTCGGAAATTTCATTTACCCATTTTTTTTTAAAATCATTCTCTTCAATCAATTGATTAGCAAGCGATATAGCTGTTCCACTTGGAGAATCTAATTTGTGTACATGATGTATTTCTTCGATTTGAGGATCGTACGCAGGATAGGCATTCATTAAGTTTGCTAAATAAGTATTTAGTTTAAAAAACAAGTTTACACCAATACTATAATTTGATGCATAAAACATAGCTTGATTTTGTTTTATGCAACTTTTTTTCACCTCATCTAATTTACTTAACCAACCTGTTGTACCAATAATAACAGGAACATCGGATTTAAAACAATGATAAATATTATTTGCCACCGACTCGGGAGTACTAAATTCGATTGCAACATCGGCTTGCTTTAAATCATCTATTGAATAGCTTTCAGCATTTTTAGCATCCACCTTTAAAATAATTTTATGTCCACGCGATAATGCAATCTGTTCAATTTCCTTTCCCATTTTACCATATCCAATAAGTGCTATATCCATTCGTAATATGTTATTTAAAACTTAATTAATAATGAAACCCCTTTTGTATAACTATTTGAATATAAAGTATTAATAAATATAGGATAGACATGTAACGACAAATCATCGCTTACACTGAAAGTTAACATGTGCGCATCAACACTTGCATCAACAATATTTAAAATATACAAAAAAGCTGCTCCAATTACCGATAAATCGCGATAACGATGATAATAACGCTGCAATGTTAATAGTTGACCTGCTGAATATTTACCATCATATGTTCCTGAAAGGCTATTTATATAGTCTGTTCGATAGTTTATATATTTTGTTTGGTTAAGGTTAAATGAATATGCTAATCCAACGAACCCACCATAAATAATAGGTAGTTTCCAATATTTTTTATTGTATACCTGTCCGGCACCTGGCAATACTAGCGAAAAAAGGGATGCTTTTCTTGGAGAATGTGATTTAATTTTCACTATAGATTTAGGTACTTCAACAAAAGTATTTTTTATAGCAGTTGAAGTATCGGTAAGCTGAGCCTGCGATTTGGTTGCATAAAAAAGAAATGGAATTACACCCACGAACAATTGAAATAATTGCCTAGAAAATCTATTTTTCAGAAAATTATACATCCAGTAAATCAAGAATACGTTTTAAATCATTGTCAGATTTAAAAGGAATGGTTATTTTACCTTTACCATTATTTTCGCGACTGATATTTACTTTTGAATTAAAAACAGCACGTAAATCATTTACAACATTTTGTTGTTCTAAAGATAAAACCACTTTGGCAGTTTTATTAGCTGCTTTGTTTACATTTAATACATCAGTTTTTACACCACGCGCCAAATTTTCAGCTTCCCGAACAGATAGATTATTTAAAATAATCTGATGAAAAATCTCTAACTGTTTATCAACATTATCAATATTGATTAATGAACGAGCGTGCCCCATAGAAATATCTCCCCTACCAATTCCTAATTGAATAACATCAGGTAATTTTAATAAACGTAAATAATTAGTGATGGTAGAACGCTGTTTACTTACTTTTTGCGATAGTTGCTCTTGTGTTAAATTACATTCATCAATCAATCTTTTATAACTAATGGCTACTTCAATAGCATCTAAATTTTCTCGCTGAATATTTTCAACAAGGGCCATTTCAAGCATTGCCTGATCGTTTGCTATACGTATATATGCAGGAACGCTTGTTAAACCAGCTAATTGCGAAGCCCTAAACCGTCTTTCACCTGAAATTAATTGAAATTTATCGTACCCTAATTTACGAACTGTAATTGGCTGAATAATCCCATGTTCTTTAATGGATGCTGATAATTCATTTAGCGCATCTTGCTCAAAAGTGGTGCGTGGCTGAAATGGATTTGTTTCGATTTGTTTGATTTCAATATTTGCAACAGAACCGGCAACTTTACCCTCGCCTTCTAATTTATTTGAAGTTATATCTGTGTTTGCATTTTCCAACAAAGCACTTAATCCTCTGCCCAATGCGTTTTTTCTGTTAGTTGACATCTTTTTTTTAATCTTTAATTAGTTATAAATTGATTTTTTTGAATCCTAAAATGAGAGAACATCACTCTCGTCAAATTAATTTTCATCTTCCTCTAAATTAATAATTTTCTCAGAGTCATTCATTCGGGTTAAACCATTTTTTTGAAGTATTTCTCTTGCCAAATTCAAGTAATTAATTGAAGCTTTTCCACTTGCATCGTGCATAATAATACTTTGTCCAAAACTCGGAGCTTCGCCTAATTTAGTATTCCGTTGAATAATGGTATCAAATACCATTTGCTGAAAATGTGTTTTTACTTCTTCAACAACCTGATTGCTTAAACGTAAACGCATATCGTACATTGTTAACAAAATACCTTCGATGGCTAATTCAGGATTTAAACGTGATTGAACAATCTTGATTGTATTCAATAATTTACCTAAGCCTTCCAATGCAAAATATTCACATTGAACAGGTATTAAAACAGAGTCGGCTGAAGTAAGAGCATTAACTGTAATTAACCCCAAAGATGGTGAACAGTCTATAATGATAAAATCGTAATCGTTTTTGATTTTTTCCAATGCCATTTTCATCATTTTTTCACGATTGGGCAAGTTAATCATTTCAATTTCTGCACCAACTAAATCAATGTGGGCAGGCAACAAAAATAAATTAGGTGTTTCTGTTTGCAGAATAATACCTTTAGGATCAACACCATCAATGATGCATTCATAAATCCCAGTTTTAATATTTCGTGGATCAAAACCTACTCCCGAAGTTGAATTTGCCTGTGGGTCGGCATCAATTAAAAGTGTTTTAAACTCTAATACAGCTAAACTTGCTGCAAGATTAATAGCAGTTGTTGTTTTTCCAACTCCACCTTTCTGATTTGCTATTGCTACTATTTTTCCCATCCCGTTATCTAATTATTTGTGTTAAAATTTGAATTGTTTTATGCTGATATTTATTTTAAAAAATATTAAACCTACTGCGCTAATTAAAAACTTTTCACCTCTCCAATTTCTAATAGATACAATTTGTTTCCTTGATTATTAAATTTTTTAATAGCCTCTGCTTTATCAATTTTTATTGAACCAAAAGTATCGTAATGCATTCCTATAATTTTGTTACACTTTATAAACGAGGAAGCTATAATGGCATTATCAACACCCATTGTAAAATTATCACCCAAAGGTAAAAAAGCAAAATCAATGGTTCGATAATCGCCAATTAATTTCATATCGTAAGAAAGTGCTGTATCTCCAGCAAAATAAAAATTACCCTCTGCGGATTCAATGACGAAACCCATTGGATTACCTCCGTAACTCCCATCAGGCATACTACTTGAATGAATAGCCGAAACGCATTTTACAGCGCCAAAATCAAATTTACATTTACCTCCAATATTCATTGCGTAGGTGTTTACTAATCCTTTTTTGTTAAACCAAACTACAATTTCAAAATTAGCAATTACTTTTGCTCCTGTACGAGTTGCTATACTTATTACATCAGCAATATGATCTTCGTGACCATGAGAGAGTAAAATATAATCAGCCTTAACTGAATTTAAATCAATGTGCTTTGCTAACTCGTTGGCAGAGATAAAAGGGTCAAACAAAATATGTTTATCATTTAATTCAACACCAAAACACGAATGACCGTAATAAGTTATATTCATATAAAAGAAAATGGTTTACTTTGTCCTCTTTTTAAAGAACCATAAAATTACAATTTTATACCTTTTAAACCTTAATACTTATCACAGAATTTTAAACATTTTTTTTGTTAATAATAAAAAACATGATAACCATTATTTCTGCCACAAACCGTCCGCATAGCAATACCTTAAAAGTTGTTAAAAACTATGCCAAGCTACTCGATAAAAATGGAGAAAATGCTAAAATATTTTCATTAGAAGATTTACCTCCTGATTTTATTGTTACCGACCTTTACAGCAATCGTTCTCAAAAATTTGCGCACATCTTAGATGAATTTATAGTTAATTCCGAAAAATTTGTAATTATTTCGCCGGAATACAATGGTAGCTATCCTGGAATATTAAAAACCTTTATCGACTCATTTAATCCGGAAATACTCAGAGAAAAAAAAGTTGCGCTTGTAGGAGTTTCTAGCGGAAGAGCAGGTAATGTAGTTGGCTTAGATCAACTTACCACTATTTTACATCACTTAGGCATGCATGTTCACTTCAATAAATTACCTATATCAAATATTTTAACCTTATTGGATGAAAACGGAAATTTGAAAGACTTAAATACTATTAAGGTTTTAGAAAAACAGATTGACCAGTTTTTGAAGTATTAAGAATAGTACTCGAAAATAAAATTTTAACGAATTTTCTGAAGCAATAATTCGTCCTTAAACAAACCTGATTCTCGAATCCATTGCTTTTTTATTCCTGTAATCAGAAAACCATGTTTTTGAAACAATACAACACTTGCTTCATTATCATAGGTAATATTACAATACAACTGATGTAAATTAAGAGATGAAAAACAATATTGGATAAGTATATTCAACGCTTCAGAAGCATAACCTTTTCTTCTATCGCTTTTTTCTGCTATTAAAATCCCTAGCCCAGCACGTTGGTGATTTGGTTCAAAATCAAATAAATCAATACAACCAACAGCCTTATTATCGACATTACATATCATTAATCGCAACTGTTTTACAGTATATATATCTTGATGTGCACTTGTAATATACTGCTCTAAAACAAATCGAGAAAATGGAGTTTGCGTGTTGCTAACTTTCCAGTTTTCTGTATCATTTTCCCAATTATATAACAATTCTATATCAGCTGGTTCAATAGCTCGAAGTGAAATGTGATCACCTTGTAATTTCATTTAATAATCGAAATAAAAAATATTAACTTTTAAACTCATTACGCACCTGATTTATTCCTGCATCAATTTCTTTGTTTGTATAAACTGAAAAATGATATGTTTTTTCATCTAGATTCAGCGATGAAGTATATTCTATTAACCCCTCTGATTCCAATAAAGGCAATAATTCATATAAATAATTTACATTTTTCATAGAAATATTATATACCTCTTCAAAAAAAATTTTTATCGGACTTAAACATGTTGCAACACCTATATCTACACGTTTAAACTGTTGAATATTTGTAATAAAATGTTCTCGTAAATAAAGATCACTAAAGATGGGATGTGATTTTATTTTAATAAATATAGTTGGTGTTTTACGAAGTGTGGAATTTTTAATTAAAGCGGTAACTGGCACATTTATATCCTGACCTTTTACTGATAATGAGTTATACATTCCATCAACAATAAGCCCAACATGTGGTGGAATACGGTTAGCGTAAACCATGGTGATGTATAAACCTTTAAGCTTATTTTGTTCATTAAATTTTTTTTCAAATTTAAATTGATATAAAACAAACCCTTTAACCATTAAATAGAAATTTCTCCTTTAAATACAAATGTTGCTGAACCTTCCAACCAAATATCCTTAAATAAATTACCTGAATCTTTGCTAAATTTAACTGTTAAATCACCTCCTAGCGTTTTTATATTACAATAATTTTGGGCTGTGGCAATACCTTTTATAGAAGCCACCAAGGCTACAGCTGTAACACCTGTTCCACAAGAATAAGTTTCAGCTTCAACCCCCCTTTCATAGGTGCGAACAAATAATTCGTTAAGTTTTTTTTCCACAAAATTAACATTGGTTCCGCCGGTGAGTTTAAATCGTTCGTTAAAACGAATATTTTTACCTTCTGTAAATACATTATACTCGTTAATATTATTAACAAAAGCTACGTAATGTGGCGAACCTGTATTCAAAAAATAGAAATCGACACCTTCTTCTATTTCAATTACATCTTTCATTTTTAAAGATATAAAATCCTGTTTCACAACAGCATCGTGTTCTCCATCAATAGCATAAAATCGCACTTTATTTTTAACCAAACCGAGGTTTCTTGCAAATTCAACAATACACCTTCCTCCATTACCACACATGCTACTTTCATTTCCATCTGAATTATAGTAAACCATTTCAAAATCGAAACCTTCTTTAGTTTGCAAAAGCATCAAACCATCTGCCCCAATTCCAAATCGCCTGTCACAAAGTTTGGCTACAATATCGTTTCTGTTACGATTAAATTTCCTGTCACGATTATCAATAATGATAAAATCATTGCCAGTGCCTTGGTATTTACTAAACGTAAGTTGCACAAAAGTTATAAGTTAAAAAATTATTTTAATTTATTAATAATAACCTCATCTGTAATGCGGTCGAATGATTTGAAATCGCTTGTGTAATCAAGTTTTAAAACAAGAGACATATTTTTCAAATAAACAACATCGTCTAATTTATAAACTTTTATTCCATCATTTAATACGATACCATATAGTACAATTTTAAATTTACTCATTTTGTAACCTTTATAATTTAAAGGTGATTGCCAAAATTCGATATTAAAAAACTGTTTATTATTGTTTCTATCGTCTTTTACTCCACTAACTAATTGAAGAATGGAATCTTTCGAAATATTACGGTTTGTGAGAGGATATAAATTTAATACTTCAAATGTTTTTGTTGAAATTAATTCATCTTTTCTTACAACAAAATCTTCAGAAACAACTTTATTGAATGACAATGAATCTTTCGAAGAATATAAATTTAAGGTATCTGCATCTAAAACCAAAGCAGGTTTTGGCATTTTAGTATTAGATGATACGGAGTTAAAATTTGATTTACTTTTAATTGTATTACCAATCACTTTTTTATCATTTAATTTCTCTGTTTCATCTGTATTTAAAACATATTCTTCTTTTTTCTGATTGGAAGAAAATGTTTTAGAAATACTTTTATAAAAATTAAGTTCTTTAAAATAATTGTCTAATTTAAAAATAAAAAAAACTCCGG
>CANCPZ010000118.1 GCA_947380175.1 Bacteroidota bacterium
AAAATAATTGATGGTGTCTCCTCCTTTATACCAATACACATAAACCAAACAAACAGCTATAGCACCAAAGCATTTAGCCATTAAGCCTTTACGATAATATTTATAGATGGGGTTGTCTGCATTTTTTGATTGAATGTAAGTTCCAATCAAATACATAATAGCAATATAAATTGGCGGTAATAATAAATCTAATATAGACAGAAGTTGTGCTGCAAGACTTCTTGAATAATCGATATGCTGAAACATCTATTTGGGAAATATATTTTTGTTAAATTTAACAAATAAAAAAATACTGCAATGTTAAAACAACAGGTTTTAATTAGTGCATTAAAAATGTTATAATTTATTTAATGAATATATTGTATTTATCTTATGATGGAATGACTGACCCCTTGGGGCAATCGCAAGTAATTCCATATTTAATTGGTTTGTCAGAAAAAGGCTATTCGGTTAGTATTATTAGTTGCGAAAAAAAAAACAAATTTGAAGAACAAAAAGATTTTATTGAACAATTATTGCTAAGTGCAAACATTCGTTGGCTTCCTGTTCCATATTCTTCGTTACCATCTGTTTTATCAAAGCAATTAAATTTATTCAGAATAAAGAAACTAGCAAAGCAATTTTGTGAAAAAGAAAAACCTTCAGTAGTTCATTGCAGAAGCTATATGGCTGCTTTGGTAGGCCTACAATTGAAGCAAAAGTATGGAGTGAAATTTATTTTTGATATGCGCGGCTTTTGGGCCGATGAGCGTATTGATGGACAAATCTGGAATCTAAAAAACAGACTACACAAAGCTATTTATAATTTTTTCAAAAAAAAAGAATTAGCGTTTCTGAAAAATGCGGATTATACAATTAGCTTAACTGAAAATGCAAAAAATGAAATTCTTTCATGGAAAACATTTGAGAAAAATCCTATTCCTATTCAGGTAATTCCATGTTGTGCAGATTTGAATTTATTTTCATTTGAAAAAATAAATTTGCAAGAAAAAAATAAATTGAAGCTCGATTTAGGAATTCAGGAATCAGATTTTGTTATAAGCTACTTGGGCTCTATTGGTACATGGTATATGCTTGATGAAATGCTCGATTTTTTTAAATGTTTAATTCTGAAAAAGTCAAATGCGAAGTTTTTATTTATAACAGCTGATAATGAAGAGTTAATATACTCAACAGCAATAGCTAAAGGTGTTTCAAAAGATAAAATTATTATAAAAAGTGTTAAAAGGAATGATGTTCCAATTTATTTAAGTCTTTCCGAAATATCGTTGTATTTTATAAAGCCATTATTTTCTAAAAAAGCTTCATCACCAACAAAAACGGCAGAGATTATGGCAATGGGAATTCCTATCATTACTAATTCGGGAATAGGGGATAGCGATAAAATAATTTCAGATTCTAATGCAGGATTATTAGTTCAAAAATTCCAAGAGCAAGAGTATTTGAGAATAATTAATCAAATTGATGTACTTTTGAAAATCGACAAAATAAAAACGAGAACAGCAGCGAAAGAATATTTTTCTCTTGAAAAAGGCGTTGATTTATACAACTCCGTTTATGAAAAAATAGCATCAAAAAATACATAATAAAATGAATTCAAAAAATACCATAATTGTTACTGGAGGGGCTGGTTATATTGGCTCTCATACTATTATTGAGCTTTTAGAAAATACAGCTTACAATGTCGTATCAATTGATAATTTTTCTAACTCTTCCTCCAAAACCTTTGATAGGATTGAACATATTACAGGAAAAAAAATTGTAAATTATGCAATAGATTTATGTGATAAAAAAAGTGTTGAAAATGTTTTTGAAAAAGAAAAAAACATTGTTGGAATTATTCATTTTGCTGCTTTTAAATCTGTTCCAGAATCAGTAAGTAATCCATATAAATACTACTCAAATAATATTAACTCCTTGTTAACTATTTTGGAGTGTTGCTTAAAATTTAATATAGTTAATTTTATATTTTCTTCGTCCTGTTCAGTTTATGGTAATATAAGCGAGTTGCCTGTTAAAGAATCAACTCCATTGGGTAAATCGGAATCGCCATATGCATATACCAAACAAATTGGTGAAGAGATATTAAAGGATTATTCTAAAACTTTTCTTAATTTAAAAATCATTGCTTTGCGTTATTTTAATCCTGTAGGTGCTCATATATCAGGGTTAATAGGCGAAGATCCGATTAACAAACCAACAAGTTTAGTTCCTGTAATTACCCAAACAGCCATCGGTAAGTTAAAGCAAATGACTATTCACGGCACCGACTATTCGACCCGTGATGGTTCGTGTATAAGAGATTACATTCATGTAACTGATATTGCAATTGCTCACATAAAAGCCTTGGAATACATTATTAATGAAAAACAAAAAAGGAATTTCTCTATATTTAATCTCGGAACAGGTAACGGAGTTAGTGTTATTGAGGCTATAACTGCGTTCGAAAAAATTAGCAATAAAAAATTAAATTACACCATTGGCCCCAAAAGGGCAGGTGATGTGGAAGCAATTTATTCGGATACTTCATTGTCCGAAAAAGAATTAGGTTGGAAAACCGAGTTTACTTTGAATGAAATGATGGATTCGGCTTGGCAATGGGAACTTAACCAACAAAAAGAATAATATTTTTTCTTTTATTTCAAGTTAACCAAGCTAAATCAAAAATTACAGCTCGTAATTTTTGATTTAGTTTTCAAGAAGGGTAATTACATTTTTTTATATTTACCTTTTATTTTAAAAAAATATCAAAAAATTAGTAACTATAATGAGCAACAATTCTTTTATGAAAAAAGCATCCAAAATTTTTATTTTATTTTTTATTTTATGTAATCATTCTTTTGCTCAGGAGGGGCGTTTGCCTACAAATGAAGAAGTTGCAATAAAAGCTAAATTGGAACAGGTCTATAAAAATGGCGCCACTCCCATAAATATAAATAAACACCTGATGACAACGGGACCTGAGCAGGATTGTGCAAATGCTATATCTGTTTGTCAGCAATCATATACTCAGTCCAATTCTTATACTGGTTATGGTACTCAGGAATTAAGTAGCACTTGTTTAAGTTCAGATGAAACAAATTCGGTGTGGTACACATTTACAGTTCAAACTCCTGGTACATTCAATTTTTTATTGACTACATCAAAGGATTATGATTTTGCCTTATTCGATATATCTAATTTGGGTTGCGCTGGTGTTCCAACATCAACCCCTGTGCGCTGTAATTATTCTGCTACTTCAGGAAATACAGGGTTAACTTCATCAATAGCAACTGGTAATTTAAGTGTTACTTCCCTAGGAAGCCCTACGATGCCTGGTTTAAATGTAACTGCCGGGCAAACTTTCGCATTGATTATTGATAATTATACCGCAAATTCAAATGGCTATACATTAACATTTGGTGGTACAGCAACCATATTTGATAATACTCCACCAGCTTTTTTAACATTAGTTCATCCTTGTAATACAAGTTATGTTGATTTAACATTTACCGAATCGGTTGGTTGTAATACTATCCAAACAAATGGTTCTAATTTTTTAATTACTGGTCCTGGGGCAATAAACGTGCCTGTTACAAGCGCTAGTGGACTTAATTGTGCTGGTGGAGCTGCAGCAACAAACAAGGCAACAATAAATTTTAATGCAACAGGTTTGCCAACAGGTATTTATACTTTATCAACTACAGGTACACCGCCCATTGTTGATAATTGTGGTAACCCAATGTTAAACCAATCGCTTACCTTTCAATACATCGCACCAATAACGACTTCGGTTTCTAAACCTTTTATTTGTTTTGGTGATTCATCAATTGTGCATGTTATACCTTCGTTATCCGTGGCTGGATTAACTTATTCGTGGGCTCCTGAATCTGGTACTTATGATAGCTTGGTTGCTCATCCAACTACAATAACTACTTATACTGTTACCCAAACGTATGGAGGTTGCTCTTTAACTGCAAATGCAACAGTTACGGTAAGTCCACTTGTTTCAATTACTGGTAATCAACCTTTTTGTCCTGGAGATAGCATAACTTTAACTGCAGTACCAACTATATCTAGTGGAGTAAGTTACTTGTGGTCAACAGCTGCATCTAGTCCTGTTATTCAAGTATATTCTGCAGGTACTTACAATGTTACCTTAAATTATGGGAATGGTTGTACAACAAATACCTCAACAACGGTAACTCAATTTAATTCTCCTGTAGCTTATTTTACAACTTCGCCTAATACAGCTAATTCATATAATTTTGCTGACCAATCAACTATTGCACTTCCTGATTCAATTATAAATTGGCATTGGAATTTCGGTGAAAATTCAAGTAGCTATTCATTGTTGCAAAACCCAACTTACCAGTATGCTTCAGATGCTGTTCACAATGTAATATTAGCTGTGCAAACTAACAATGGTTGTTGGGATTCAATAAGTATAAATTTAATTTCTGATATTCAAATTCCCAATGTTGTTACTCCAAATGATGGAGGTAATTCAGGTTTAAATAAATTATTTTACATAAAAAATTTAAATTATTTCCCAGGTACTGCATTAACTGTTTTTAATCGTTGGGGTAAAAAAGTGTACGAAAACAAGAATTATGATGAAAAAAACAATTGGGATTGTGAAAATAATCCTGCCGGAGTGTATTATTATGTGTTAGAGGGACCTAAATTAAAAGAAACAAAATACGGATTCTTCCAGATTTTGAGGTAAAGAATCAATTTTCAAATTTTAGAAAATGTTTCGGAATAAAATAAAGTCAACAATTATATAGAAATAGTTTTTAAAAAAAAATCCCTGATTATTATTAATAATCAGGGATTTTTTTTAAACTATAAACCTCTTTCTTTATCTAAATAGGATTGCACAATATTGATTGCATTATCAATTACATCGCTTAATGCAGTTATAAAAGTGCCTGGTTTAGCTAATGATAGTGCGTGTTTTAAGGCGTCTACCTCTTTAGGTTTGTATTCGTATGATTGATTAGGGTTTTCAGCTTTAATACCTTCAACTAATAGATTAACAATATCTTCCGCTTCGCGACCGCGTAAAAATTTATCTTGTCGTATAATAATATGATCAAACATTTGTGCTGATATTTTACCTAATTCACGAATGTCGTCATCTCTCCTATCACCTGTGCCTGTTATGATTCCAATTTTATTTGGAGATTCTATGCTCGACAAAAATTCTTTAATTCCCCTAAATCCGTCTGGGTTGTGAGCAAAATCAATCATTACACGGTAATCTTTAAATTGAAAAATATTCATTCGTCCAGGAGTTTGAACTGACGAAGGAATGAATGTTTCTAAGCTCATACGAATATCTTCAATTTTAAATCCATACACATATGATGCAAGCGTAGCAGCCAATACATTGTAAATCATAAATGTAACACTACCGCCAAATGTTAATGGAATCATAGTTACTTTTTCCACTCTAAATTTCCAATCTCCTTTTTTAATGGTAATGTATCCGTTTTCATAAATTGCAGCAATACCGCCAGTTTTACAATGTTCTAATATTACAGGATTGCTTTCATTAATACTAAAATACGCTACATTGCAACTTGCGTTTTTACCAATTCCAACACAATATTCATTGTCGGCATTGATTACAGCATAGCCATCGCGTTTAACTGCTTCAACAACTACACCTTTTACCTTAGCCATTTCTTCTAAGGTGTTGATATCGGATAAACCCATGTGATCGGCTTGAACATTTGTAACAACAGCTACATCGCACTTTCCAAATCCTAATCCAGATCTTAAAATTCCGCCACGAGCTGTTTCTAAAACAGCAAATTCAACCGTAGGGTCTTTTAAAATAAATTCGGCACTAACAGGTCCTGTAGTATCGCCTTTGGTAAGCATTGAATTTCCTACATAAATACCATCTGAAGTAGTAAAACCTACTTTAAATCCGTTATTCTTTACAATGTGAGAAATTAAACGAGTGGTTGTAGTTTTTCCATTGGTACCCGTAATTGCAATAATAGGAATTCTACATGATTTACCTTGTGGGTAAAGCATATCTATAACTGGGGCTGCAACATTTCGAGGCAAGCCTTTTGCAGGAGCTAAATGCATTCTAAATCCAGGTGCTGCATTTACTTCAAGTACAACACCTCCACTTATTTCCAAGGGCTCACTTAAATTAGAAGCCATAATATCAATACCACAAATATCTAAACCAATGATACGCGAAATTCGTTCAAATGTAAAAATATTATGAGGGTGAACAATGTCGGTAACATCTGTAGAAGTACCGCCAGTGCTTAAATTGGCCGTACCCTTTAAATAACACAATTTATCTTTCGCTAAAATTGTTTCTGTTGTGTAATTCTTTTTTGCAAGTTGTTCGGTAGTTTCCCTATCAATGCTAATTTCAGTCAACACATTTTCGTGCCCATAACCTCTTCGTGGATCTTTATTTTCATTGATAATTAATTCTTCAATCGTTGAAACCCCATCACCTATTACATGTGCAGGCTCTCGCAAGGCTGCCGCAATAAATTTATTATCAATAACTAAAATTCTAAAATCATAACCGGTAATAAATTTTTCTACAATAATTCTGCGTGAGTATTTTTTTGCATGTTCGTAGGCTGCCATAGCCTCTTCAACTGTTTTAACATTGATAGATGCTCCTTTACCATGGTTACCATCGAGCGGTTTAAATACCAATGGAAAACCAACGTTGTCAATTACTTCTTGAACTTCATCTTCGTAAGAAATACACATCCCTTTAGCAACAGGTATTGCAGCATCGTGCAACATGCGTTTGGTTTCATCTTTATTACTTGCTAAATCAACTGCAATAGAGCTAGTACGATCAGTCATTGTTGCACGAAAACGAATTTGGTTTTTGCCGTATCCTAACTGTACCAATGATGCGCTATTTAAGCGAATAAAAGGGATGTCACGAGCAACAGCTTCATCAACAATAGAGCCTGTGCTAGGACCAAAACGATCTTGTTCGCGTATTTCACGCATAGTGCGAATATCATTTTCTAAATCGTAGGCTTCACTTTTTACAATGGCTTCGGCAATTCGAACGGCAGCTTTTGCAGCATACTGACCAACTTTCTCTTCCATATAGGAGAAAACAACATTGTAAACACCTTTTTTTCCTGTACCTCTTGTTCTTCCAAAGCCACATTCCATACCTGCAAGCGACTGTATTTCAAGTGCAATGTGCTCAATCACATGCCCCATCCAAGTGCCTTCCCTAACTCTTAGAAAAAATCCGCCTTCCACATTTTCGGAGCAACGATGGCTTATCATAGTTGGCACTGTTGTTTGCAGTCTGTCTAAAAAGCCATTAATTTTATTGGTAGGAAAGTTTTCTAAATCTTCCAGGTCAAGCTTCATTACTATTAACTTCTTTCTTCTGATTGACCAGTAGTTTGGTCCTCTCATCGTTTTTATCTCAACAATTTTCATAATTCTTGCGTTTAAAATTTTTATGAATATAGGTCTTATTTTTAAGATATTCAAAAAACATGTTGAAAAGTAAAGGATAAAGATTTTAATAAGGTTATTTTATTGTAATGTTTACCTTATTTTTACACCCCAAAAACATACAATTTATTTTAGACTTAAATTAACGATATACAATGGAAATCCCTAAAGGAAAATTAATATCAATTGGAGGAAGCGAAGATAAAGGAACAGAAATGGATCCGAACTTTATTCAGAAAGAACACCATAGTTTTTTTGAATTTGGAATCCTGAAACGGATTTTATCTGAAATGAATGGTGTAGATTCGGTTGTTGAGGTAATTACTACCGCATCCCAAATACCAGAAGAAGTTGGAGAAAACTACATTCAATCATTTGGGAAATTAGGATGTAAAAATGTTGGAGTTATTCATATCAAAAATCGTGAAGATGCTTTAAAAACCGAATATTTAGAGCGTATAAAAAAAGCCGATGGTGTTATGTTTACCGGGGGAAATCAATTGCGCTTAAGTATGATTTTTGGTGGTACAGATATTCTTAAAACAATTATCGATCGATACATGACTGAAGATTTTGTTATTGCAGGTACAAGTGCTGGAGCAATGGCAATGAGTAATACAATGATTTATCACGGAAGTAGTACAGGTGCTTTATTAAAAGGTGAGGTAAAAATTACTACAGGTTTGGCATTTATTAAAGATGTAATTATTGATTCTCACTTTGTTACTCGTGGGCGCTTTGGGCGTTTGGCGCAAGCTGTTGCTAGTAATCCGGGTTGTATAGGAATTGGGTTAGGCGAGGATACGGGTGTGTTGATTAAAGAAGGTAATAAAATGGAAGCAATAGGTTCGGGGCTTGTACTGATTTTTGATGGCCATAATATAAGACATTCTAATATTGCCGATTTACATGATGGAGACCCTATTTCTATTGAGCATTTAATAGTGCATGTAATGGCAAAAGGGAATTTTTATCATCTCAACGAGCGGAAATTTTTTGCTGGTGTGCGAGAAGCTGAAGCAAAATAAATAAAGGTCTTACAAAATTAATTAGTGCTTCATATTGCATTTATATTCAAATTAATTAATTGTACATATTTTAACAACAAGTACTTTTTTTGAAATTTATTTTTTTCTTAATTAGAATTTATTAATATATTTGCAC
>CANCPZ010000119.1 GCA_947380175.1 Bacteroidota bacterium
TAAATGCCTACTACCCAATTGTCCTGCACCTATGATGGCAATATTTTTCATTACTGTATTTTTTAAATAGCAGTCCACCCGCCATCAATAATTAAATTATGACCTGTTACGTATGATGATGCGTCCGAAAGCAAATAGACTGCTGCAGGCGCTATATCTTTAGGAGTACCCATTCGTTTTAAAGGGACTTTTTTATTATAATTATTCAAAAATGATTCTGGTTGATTATCAAAAATTCCTCCGGGAGATATTGTATTTACTCGGATTCCTAATTTACCATAATAAGATGCAAGGTATTGAGTTAAATTTACCAAACCTCCTTTTATTGCTGAATATGCAGCAGGCATAGTCATTTCGGTACCTTCATAGACAGAAAAATCGGGCCCAACAACACCATAAATTGATGCAACATTTATCAAACTTCCATTTTTATTTAGTAACATAGCGTCAATGGCTAATTTAGAAGAAATAAAATATCCATTTAAATGCATGTCTACATTTTTTCTCCAAGAATCAAAAGATATATTATCTATTTTTGCTCCCCAATCGTCTGTTCTTGGATAAGCGGTATTAATCCAACCATCAATTCTTCCAAATTTTTGAAGTACATTACTAATCAAATGAGCAATAGATTTTTCATCAGTAATATCACATTTAAATGTAAATAAATTTAAATCCGACTCTTCATTAATATCTGCATTGATAACAATCCCTTCACTTTCTTTTAATTGTTTTACAAACTCTTTTCCGAGCATTCCACTACCACCAACTACAACAATAATCTTGTTTTTTAAATTTATCATGCTAATGCAGTTTTTAAGGTATTTACCGATTCTACTAAAGAATTAAATGGTACTTGATTTTGAGATATACAGTTACAAAAATATTCCATCTGATTTTTGTAGGTATTAATAACTGTTTGTGCTGATTGAAATACATTAGAATTATCTTTTAAATCAATAATCGTATTTGTCATGAGGTTTACATTCCATGTTGTATCATCAAAAACGATTTCACAAGTCCTTTTAGGATCTCTTCTAAAATAATTTAACACAATATTTACAACAAATCCATCGTATACAAGTGCATAATTTGTATAATCTATGGAATTAATATCAATTTTAGATTTACTTCTCAATATTTTCCTTACTTCTATTGGGTTACCAAATAACCATAAAACATAATCCATTTCATGTATCAAATCCAAATGAACGCCACCACCCATTAATTCGTTTGCGCTGTAATTTTTTTTATAATCAATATTAGTCCTCCATTCGGGCAGATAAGAGCCACAATACACATTAACTTCCTGAACTTTAGAAATTTTTATATTTTTTTTAAGAAATTTTAAGCAATCTAAAAAGCGTAAATTAAAAGCTGTATATGTAATTAAGTTATATTTTGCAATAAGTGATAAGCATATTTCGGCATCAACTAATTTATGAAAAGGAGGCTTTTCAATAAACAAGGGAATATTTAATTTTGCTGCTATTTGTATGGCTTCGGAATGAAAAGCTGTAGGATTGGAAATAATAACAAAATCAAATTTAAGAATGCTGTTAATTTCAGTTATATTAATAACATCTTCGAATTGATTGGAATTATTACTTGATCGTAACGCATAAAATTTAGCTTCTAAATCAATTTGTTTAAGAGCCGCAATGTGTTTTTTAGCAATAGAGCCTAATCCGATTATAAGTATATTCATATTTCAAAATCTAATTTTTTATTTGACAATAAAAAATTCAACAATTCAAAATCCAATGGCTCATCCAAATCGAAACAAGTATGAGGGACTTCATAAATAATACTTTTAGGTGTTATAGCAGATGAGTAGCTATCAAAAAAACTTCGTTTAAAAAAATAAAAAGAGGCGTTTAAATCATATACTTTGGGTGCAGATTGGCGTGTTAGAAAAGTTCCTGTTTTAACCAAATTGTAAAACCCGTCAGCTTGCTCCTCGACCATATTAAAATAAGGATTTCGATGTGCTTTACTTACAGAAAATAAATTTACCGCTTCAGTATTTTTAATTAATAAACTTAAGGCTACTTGTAAATCATCAACGGTGCGTAATGGAGAAGTTATATCTAAATCCAAAACATAATCATAGGTAATGTGATTTAATTTTTCATGGTACAACAAAAGATCTTTAATAACAGGCAATTTACCGGCACTATCTGTAGCCATTTCAGCCGGACGCAAGTAGTCAGTTGACAAACCTAATGAAGCAGAAACCTCTCTAATTTCAAAAGAATCTGTAGAAAGACCTACTTGTACATTATGCAATTTTGAAAATTTGTGCGCTGTTTCTATCGAATATGCAATTAAAGGTTTGCCATGTATTAACTTAATATTTTTGCCAGGAATACCTTTAGAACCTCCTCTAGCACATATTGTAATTAAAATATTATTCATAAAAAAGCATATAATTAGAGCAAATATAATTAAACGATTTTAAAAGCTAAATAGTTTATTCGTATCTATTTAAAACTAATTTAAAGAATTTACTTAAACAATTTTCACAAAAACGCGAATCAATACCTAATCAAAATTTATGTGTTTTACATCCTCTTGCGCTTTATAAAAATCTTCTAATCGTCCAATATCAAGCCAATAGCCTAATATAGGATACGATGTTAATTTTTTCTTATTAGCAATTACTGCCTCCATAAAATTAGTCGCATCAAATTTACAATCTTCAGGAATTAATTTCACTAACTCTTTTTTAAACACATAAATACCTGCATTGGAATAATAAGTAAAACGAGGTTTTTCACTAAAAGATAATACTTCTTCTTTATCGTTAATATCCATCACAGCATAAGGAACATCAATGTGGTAAGGAATTGTAGCAACTTGCATATCAGCACCTGATTCAAGGAATCTTTTATAAAAATCATGGAAATCAATATTGGTAAGCAAATCTGAATTCATTAATAAAATAACATCGTTTACAAACGTTTTAATTAAATTAACAGAACCTATTGTACCCATAGGTTTATCCTCAACGACAAAATCTATCGATGCATCGATTTTTACATTCTCTTTAACACCTTCAATAATTTGATCGGCAAAATGTCGTACCGAAATATGAAATTTAGTTACCCCAAAACTTGATAATCTATCTATATTTCTTACAATTATTGGTCTATCGCCCACTTTTAACATAGGCTTAGGCATTTTATCTGTTAACGGCTTTAAGCGCTCTCCTTTTCCTCCTGCCATTAATATCGCATCTACAGGTATAATTGAATACAATTTCTCCAAATCAATAATTCGAAGAATATTTTTATTTGAATTAATTTCAGGAATAAATCGTATTCCCTCCCCTTTATATTTATATACTTTTTCAAAATTATTTTGCCCTTCCATAAAACATTTACTGTTTTTATTCATAAAAACAGTAACCGCTTCATCAATATTTAATCCGTTCAACAAACCTCTTCTAATATCTCCATCTGTCAAAGAACCTAGTAATTGCTTGTGTTCATTGATAATAAAAACTGCCAAATTAGGAATAGCAATTTTATCGATTAACTGAAGAGCCTCGCGAGCTGAACCTTTCTCAGAAAAAGTATATTTATTAAAATCCGTCATATTATTCGTTGTGGGTTTCCTACAATTTTTTTATTGTCTTCTACATCTCTTATAACTACTGCCCCTGCACCTATAATAACATTCTTCCCAATTGTTACTCCTTGTTTAACAACCGAGCCTGCACCTATAAATGTGTTTTCGCCAACAATTACATTACCACATAAAACGGCACCTGGGGCTATATGTGCATAATCACCTATAATACACTCATGTTCAATTATACAACCTGTATTGCAAATAACACCATTTCCAATTTGAACTTGAGGATTTATTATAACAAGAGGAGCAAACATATTACCAAAACCAGCATTTATGCTTCTACTAATTATTGCTGATTTATGAAGAGCATTTTCGGGATTACCTAAAACATTAATTAGTTTTTTTGAAACTTTATTACGTATAATATTATCCCCGATACTTACAAAATAAGTGTAATCTTTTAATTTTTCTATTACAGATATTTCGTCCTCATCTCCCAACCATTTTAATCCATAAGGATTTAGTTTTTTTTCTTCTCTGTCAGTATAAACACTAACTGTTAAACCTTGAGAAAAAAATATCTCAAACGCAACATAAGCATGTCCAGAATATCCTATTAGAGCGATAGTTTTCATTTTATTTAAAAAAGTTTTTTAAAACAGTAATTATCTTATCTCCTGTTTTTCCATTGCCGTAAATATTTTCATTGTTAAGTTTTGGAAGTTTATTAATTAATTGAACCGCTTCAATTATTTTCATTTTACTAATCTCACAATGAATAACATTATTCCCTACATCTCTTCCTAATTGCCTATTACCAAGATTTAAAACATATTTCCCAAATGAAGCCGCTTCAATTATTCCACTAGATGAATTACCTAAAACAAAAGAACAATGATTTAAACAAGAAAAATAACCTTCGGTACCTAACGATTCAACAGTAATAACATTTGTTTTTTTATCAGCAAATTCAATAAGCTTATTCCTAATCACACTACCCATTGTATCAGCATTTGGCATTGTAATTAAAATTTGTTTATCGATTGTATTCAATGCCGCTATTAATTCGTCTGCACAATATTCATTTTTTTCATACGCTACTGTTTCGGGATGAAACGTTACTAAAATAGGTTGTTGTAATTGAATATTAAATTTTTCGTAAAACTCCTGAACGGTCAATAATTTAATATCGTTTAAATTATCCAGGCTTAAAGCTCCTACATTATAAACATCCTCTTTTGATCCTAAAATTTGTTCAATACGTTTTGCATGATTTGCAGTTGATGCAAAATGCAATTTCGACATTGAAGTAATAGAATGTCTGAATACATTATCAATAGCGCCCATTGTGGTTTCGCCTCCATGTAAATGTGCCGCAGCAATATTAAACGGAACAGATGCGCTCACAGCAGCAAACATTTCATACCTATCTCCTAAACAAAGAATTAAATCAATATTTGATTTTTCTTTTGCCCAAAGCGATGCAAATTTATCAATTGTTAAAGCCATCGATTTAGCTATTTTTTCAGGAGAATCAGCATCTAATAAAGTTTCTATTTGATAATGAACTTCGAAACCATCATTAAAAATCTGATTAATTGTTTTGCCATATTTTTCTGACAAATGAGTTCCGAATACAACAATTTTAATTTTAAAAAAGGAATCTGATTTTAGTTTTTTTAGAAGTGGTAGGTAGATTCCATAATCGGCACGAGAACTTGTCAATAGAATTATATTCACGCCAAATCCTCCCAAATTAACTTATGCTCAATTTCAAAGTCGGCATTTAACTTTTTACCAATAACTTGTTCCATAAGCATTGGCGAAATACCGTCACCAGGCCGTTTCATTATTAAATCGGCTTCGGTTATGATATGACTTTTTACTAAATTTTTCGCAAGGTGAATACTTTTTCTTGCTACCAACCTGTTTTTCGCTTCCACTTCTGATGGTATTTTTTGAGCAGCGCCTAAAGCTTTTTCGATGTTACGTATACTCTTTACCATTACTCGCAATTCATCTGGTTCAAGGGAAGCTTTGTGATCAGGGCCAGGCAATGTTTTATCTAATGTAAAATGTTTTTCGATAATTACTGCCCCCATCGCAACAGCAGCAATAGGCACCTCAACACCTAAAGTATGATCCGAGTAACCAACAGGTAAATTAAAATACTTTTGAATGCTTAACATGGCATTCAGATTTACATCCTTCATTGCTGTTGGATAATCGGTAGTGCAATGTAAAACTGAAATATTTTCTTTGGGAGTTCCAAATTTTATTAACACATTAATTGCATCTTCTATTTCAGACATTACACACATTCCTGTAGAAATAATTACTTGTTTTTTTAATGCTCCAATTTTTTTTAAATATGGCAGGTTTGTAATTTCTCCAGAAGGTATTTTAAATAAATTAATGCCTAATTCATTCAATAAATCTATGCTTTCTAAATCAAAAGCAGTAGAAAGAAATTGAATATTTTTCAGTTGACAATATTTTATGAGTTCATTATGTTGCTCGACACTTAATTCGAGTTTTTTTAACATTTCAAATTGTGAATCATTCGAAATATCGTTCATATTTTTTTGCTGGTAATCTGCTTTTTTCGCAAGAGCACTTACTAATTTTTCTGTTTGAAATGTTTGAAATTTTACATAATCAACGCCAGCATTTGCAGCAGCATCAATAAGCTGTTTAGCCATTGCAATACTTCCATTGTGATTTACTCCTGCTTCTGCTATAATTAATATTTTCTTCATTACGTAATTATAGAAATACAATTCGATTTAATCTCATTAAATTCTTACACTACTAGGTATATTAACCAACCTATCTTCTAATTGTTGTGCATTATCTAAATTACCACACATAGCATCTTTAAACATTTCCAACTTATTCATCAATCGCCAAACTGGGCGAGTCATTACTCCGCTATCATTACTGAATTGTAAAAATTCATCACGCATTTTTTTATCCGCTAATAAAATAGCACATAACCAATAATTCGATTTTGAATCTTTTGGTTCTTCAACAAATTTTATTTCTTTGTCTTTAAAAAAATCTTTGTATTGATTAGCTAATGTTCTTTTATTTTCTAAAAAATAATTCAACTGTTCTAATTGAGCACACATTAAAGCTGCATTTATATTGGGCATTCGGTAATTATAACCAATCTCATCATGCACAAAATCCCACCGATGAGGCACTTTAGCTTGTGTTGTTAAATATTTTGCTCGCTTCGCTAATGTTTCATCATTAGTAATAATTGCTCCACCTCCTCCACTTGTAATAGTTTTATTTCCGTTAAAGCTAAATGTACCAACACAACCAAACGTTCCTGTATGTTTTCCTTTATAAAAACTCCCTATCGATTCGGCTGCATCTTCAATTAAAGCAATATTGTAATTAGCGCAAATGCTTACCAATTCATCAACACGAGCAGGATGCCCAAATGTGTGCATTGGTATTACAGCTGCAATTTTTTGTTTAGTTGTTTTATGATATGTAAACCCATCCACTTTTTTTATGGCATTTTCTGATAAATAGTGCTGAAGCTTTTCGGGACTTAACCCCATTGTATCCAAATCAACATCTACAAATAAATGTGCAGCACCAATGTATGCGATAGCATTACAAGTGGCAATAAAACTTAATGGCTGAGTAATTACAATTTCATTTTTTTTAACTCCAGAAACTATCATTGCCATATGCAATGCGGCTGTTCCATTTACACATGCAACTGCGTATTTAGCTCCCGTATATTCAACTATTTTCTTTTCAAAATCATCTACATATTTACCTACAGATGAAACAAAAGTTGAATCAATACAGTCAATAACATATTTTTTTTCGTTACCGATAAAACGAGGTTCGTGCAATGGTATAAACTCCTGGAAGGGAAATTGAGTTTTTATAAAATCAACTGTTTGTTTAAACATTGTAGATATCAGCTTTATATTTTTTAATGTTTTCGGGATTTCTAAACCATTCTATTGTTTTTTTCAAACCCTCATTTAAATTATATTTAGGTTTCCATTCTGTTAATAATTTTATTTTTTCAGCAGAACCTAATAATCGCTCCACTTCACTCTTTTCTGGACGTAATCGAATATCATCAGAAATAATTTTAGCACTTGGATGAATTAAATCAATTAGTGTTTGAGCCAAATTCTGCACAGAAATTTCCTGCTGTGTTGCAATGTTAATTTCTTCTCCAATCGTTTTATTAGATTTTGCAATTTCTACAAAAGCATTCACAGTGTCTTTTACAAAAAGTAAATCGCGTGTTGGGTGAATGGAACCTAATTTAATTTCGGTTTTACCGGCAAGTAATTGTGTTATTATTGTTGGTATTACAGCTCTTGCACTTTGCCGAGGACCAAACGTATTAAATGGACGAACAATTGTAACAGGTAAATTAAAACTTCTAAAAAATGAGTCTGCCATTGCATCTGCACCAATTTTTGTTGCTGAATAAGGAGACTGACCTTGTTTTGGATGTTTTTCATCAATAGGAACATACATAGCTGTTCCATAAACTTCTGATGTAGATGTTACCAAAACCCTTCCAATATTGAAATCGCGAGCAGCTTGTAATATATTTAAAGTACCTTTAACATTCGTATCAACATAACTATCTGGCGAATGGTAACTATATGGAATAGCTATTAAAGCAGCCAAATGATAAACAACATCAACTCCTTTCATGGCAGTACGAACGCCATTACCATCACGAATATCACCTGCAAAAATTTCAATCTGACTTAATTTTTCTTTTGGAAAAGTATCTAACCAGCCCCAAGAATTAAAGGAATTATAATAAACAAAAGCCTTTACTTTTTTCCCTTCATCGATTAATTTTTCAACTAAATGACTACCAATAAATCCATCAGCACCCGT
>CANCPZ010000120.1 GCA_947380175.1 Bacteroidota bacterium
TTGCAAATACTTGATCTAGAGGGAGTCGAAGCCCTGTGAAACAAAGTAAAGCAACGCCCACGCTTTACCGTGAGCGTTATGCTTAAACTTCCCTGTTTCACTTGAATTTTCGACTTTTCTAGATCAGGATGGTTAGCAAACGCTAATGTGTTATGTTAATTACAAATAAGTTAGGTCATGTTCTTAATTTTAAACTAAAATACTGCGTCTATTTTTTTGATATTAATAACTTATTGTAAAACTAATATTTTTTTGATACACCGATTAGTATATTTGCCAAAAATATAACCAAAAACAATTATGAAATTTTTTATTGATACAGCAAACCTAGCACAAATTAAAGAAGCACAAGACTTAGGGGTTTTAGATGGTGTTACTACAAACCCATCGTTAATGGCAAAAGAAGGCATTAAAGGCGAAAAAAATATTTTAAAACATTATGTAGATATCTGTAAAATTGTAACTGGTGATGTAAGTGCCGAAGTTATTTCTACCGATTTTGCCGGAATGGTTAAGGAAGGTGAAAAACTAGCCAAACTTCACAAACAAATAGTTGTTAAAGTGCCAATGATTAAAGACGGTATTAAAGCAATTAAATATTTTACAAGTAAAGGAATTCGTACTAATTGCACGTTGGTTTTTTCATCAGGCCAGGCATTGTTGGCTGCAAAAGCAGGCGCTACGTATGTTTCGCCATTTGTTGGTCGCTTAGATGATGTTTCTACTGATGGCTTAAGTTTAATTGAAGATATTCGAGTTATTTATGATAATTATGCTTTTAACACGCAAATTTTAGCAGCGTCAGTTCGTCACCCAATGCACATTATTGATTGTGCAAAAATTGGTGCTGATGTGGTAACTTGTCCTTTAAGTGTTATTCTTTCTTTATTAAAACACCCATTAACCGACATCGGATTGGCTCAGTTTTTAGCTGACGCAAAAAAATAAAAATCAATTACTAAATTTAGTAGTACCAATTTCTAACTCTTTTTAAAAAAATTAGAAATTGGTACTTAATTTTTCCAAACAATGCTTCTCCGAATAAATCCAAACAACCCTCAAGAAGCTGAAATTGCAAAGGTTATTAAGTGCTTACAAGATGGAGGCGTTATTATTTATCCAACAGATACTGTTTATGGTATTGGGTGCGATATTAATAAACAACGAGCCGTTGAACGTGTTTGCAAAATAAAAGGAATTGATCAGGCGAAAGCAAATTTCTCTTTTATTTGTTCGGACCTTAGCCATCTTTCGGATTTTACAAAACCTGTAAACACTGCTACCTATAAAGTAATGCGCAAAGCACTTCCTGGTCCTTTTACTTTTATTTTAAATGCCAATAATAATGTTCCAAAGCTATTCAGTAACAAAAAGAAAACAGTTGGCATTAGAATACCTGATAATAAAATATGCTTAGAAATTGTAATGCAATTAGGTAATCCAATAATGAGTAGTTCGATACATGATGATGATGAACTTGTTGAATACACTACCGACCCTGAATTAATTTACGAAAAATACAAAAACTTAGTAGATATTGTTATTGCAGGCGGTTTTGGAAATAACCAAGCATCTACCGTTGTTGATTGTTCGGATGGAGGTTTTGAAATTTTACGCCAAGGTTTGGGTGTGTTGTAATATTTTTGTAAATTTATTTTATAGATTTTTAACCTTCGGTAGCCCTAAAAAAATTACATATTTATAACTCAAAAAAAACAAATAGATGAACCAATTTGTTTACACTCTTTCACTTTTTTTTATTTTTATTTCCACCCCCCTTTTTTCACAATCCAGTGAAAATTACCCTAATGGACAAAAAAAAGAAAAAGGAATTACTATAGATGGAAGCCGAGAAGGAGTGTGGTATTTTTTTACGGAAGATGGTCAAGTTTATAAAAAAGGAACCTACATAGATAATAAAAAAGAAGGGGAATGGATTACATACGGCAAAAGACTTGTTGTTGAATCGACCATAAAATATGTTAATGATATTCCAAAAGGCGAATGGATTACCTATTACGCGAACGGAAAAATAAATTTTAAAAAAAATTATGTGAATGGCAAATTACAAGGCGAATACATTGCCTTTTATGAAGATGGCCAATTGTTTTGCAAAGGAAATTATGCGAATGATAAAAAAACAGGGGAATGGACTTACTATTATGAAATTGGACAAATTCGCGACCAAGGAAGTTTTATAAATAATAAAAAAGAAGGGGAATGGAAAAGCTATAAAGAAAATGGCAAGATTGACGAAATTGTAAAATATTTAAATAATGAAATTGTTAAATAACCATTTCATTAACTATTTATTGAAAATAGTAGAATAAATGAATCGATTAAATAAAAATATTAACTAAAAATAGGTTTCTGACGTTCGATAATTCCACCACCCACTAAATCATCTCCTTCATAAAACACAGCCGACTGCCCTGGCGCAATAGCAGATACAGGGCTATGAAACAACACATTTAACTTGTCATTTAAATGAGTAATGGAAGCCATTGTGCCAGAATCTTTGTATCTGATTTTTGTTAATGCTTCATAATTATCAGGCAACTGAGCATATTTGATAAGATTAAATTTGCCAACAGTCATTTGTTGTAATTCCAAATCTTCTTTACTACCAAGCACTACAGTATTAGTTTCTGGAATAATTTCTAAAACATGCAACGGTTCGCCAACAGCTATTACTAGTCCTTTTCGCTGCCCGATGGTATAAAATGGATAACCTTTGTGTTTACCTAAAATTCTACCCGAGCGATCAATAAAATTACCTCCATCTACACGCTCTTCCAAACCAACTACTTTACGTTTTAAAAATCCACGATAATCATTATCGGGAACAAAACAAATTTCGTAACTCTCACTTTTAGTAGCTAAATCAACATATCCGTTATCAATAGCCATTTGTTTTATTTCTGATTTACGATAATTTTGCAAAGGAAAAAGAGTACGCTTTAAACTTTGCTGTGTTAAGCCCCACAATACATACGACTGATCTTTAGTTTGATCCAAGCCTTTTGAAATTACATACCTATTATTTTCTTCTCTAATGCGTGCATAATGTCCAGTTGCTATAAATTCGCAATCAAGCATATCTGCTCGTTTCAACAGAGCTTCCCATTTAATATGCGTGTTGCATAATACACAAGGGTTTGGAGTTCGTCCAGCTAAGTATTCATCAACAAAGTTATCGATAATGTAATTTCCAAATTCATTTCTGATATCCAAAATAAAATGAGGGAACCCTAAGTTAACAGCCAACAAACGTGCATCATTAATTGAATCTAAACTACAGCAACCTGTTTCTTTACTCGAACCACCCGATGATGCATAATCCCAGGTTTTCATGGTAATACCAACAACCTCATACCCTTGTTCATGAAGCAATAAAGCAGCAATAGAACTATCTATTCCTCCGCTCATTGCTAATAAAACTTTCCCTTTTTTACTCATGTACGTTTTTCTTATTCTCCTTTATAATTATCCTGATAAGGATCTTTTAATTCGAACTGTTGGAATTTTTCTTTTTGTTTTTCGAGCTCCTCTTTTGTAATAATATTTTTATCTCCACCTTGCATTCTACCATTAATATATACATCTGTTCTTTTTAAAGAGCCATCTTCATTGTAGTATTTCCAAGGACCATCTTTTAAATCATTTTTGTACAACCCTTCTGCATCAATTTTTCCGGATGCTTGATACAAGACAATCTTACCTTCTACTTTACCATTTATGTGTTGTCCTGAATATTTTAAATCACCCGATTCAAAATATTTTTTCCATATACCATCAGGAACACCATCTTTCCAAACTTTTTCCTCAGCAACCTGCCCACTTTGAAAATAAACTTTACAGTTGCCATTCTTTAAACCATTTACATATATTTCGTCAGCAACAAACTTTCCTTCCTGATCATAAAATTTCCAAACACTATCTTTTTTTTCATTTACATATTTTCCTTCACCTGACAACTTTCCTCCAGCTCCAAACATTTGAGTACGTGTTACTTTCCCATTATCGGAAAAAACTGAAATAGACCATGGAATACCTGTATCGTAAAAATAAGTAAACTTTCCAACCGGGATGTCGTTAACGAAATTCCCTTCGTATTTTTTTTTATGGGAATCATCATACTTAATCCAGTGACCTTGTTTTTTTCCGGCAGCATCGGTTTTATTAGGAGCGTCTTGTCCGTAAGCCAAAGTAAACGAAGAAAAAATAGTAACTATTAAAACAATATAAAATTTCATACAAAAAAGAAGTTAATTTTTATTATAACGCTAAAAATTGAAAAAGATACTATAGAACAAAAGTACTAAAATTGTGCCTAAAATATTATTTGGAAAAGAGGCGTATTTTAAAATTTGAATTAACTAAAAACCACTTATAGATTCATTAGCGATTTGTTTATAAAGCTTCTCTAATCCAACAACAAAGGTACTCCATAAAAACCGCTGTTTTTCAAGAATTGTATTTTTTATAAATTCTTCTTCTTTATTATTGGTATAAAAATCAACTATCGCATCAGCAATGGCTTTTGAATTTATTTCGGTAACATAACCGACTTTATTATTAGGAACTATTTCGGGTAAACCACCAACATTGGTAACAAGCATAGGCTTTTCGAAATGATATGCAATTTGAGTAACTCCGCTTTGTGTAGCACTTCGATAAGGCTGGCAAACCATATCTGCAGCACAAAAATAATATCGAACTTCATCGGATGCAATATATTCAGTTTTAAGGATTACGTTATTGTATAATTTATTTTTACTAACAATTTTATTGTACGGTGTAGCATCTTCATAATATTCTCCGGCAACAATAAGCTTTATATTCATTTTTTTAATTCGCTCATCCGACATTGCCTCCAAAAGTAAATCTAATCCTTTGTATTTACGAATGAATCCAAAAAACAAAATATGCTTATCTAAAGGATTTAAATTCAAATGATTTATAGCCTCCTGTTTATTCACTTTTTCGCCAAAAATATCATAAATTGGATGTGGTAAAAATATTTTTTTATCCGTATTGGTAAACTCTTTTAAATCGTTCAAAACGGATTGCGACATCGTTATAAAAGCATCGCATTGCTTTATAAAATAATTGGTAAAAGCTTTGTCTCCAAAACGGTTTTCGTGTGGAATTACATTATCCGTAATAGCAATTACTTTAATATTAGTACCTTTTTTAATTCGTTTTGCAATGGTGCCCAAGCATGGGCCCATAAAAGGAAGCCAGAACCTAAAAACAACAAAATCGGGAGCTTCGCATTTTATTTGTTTGGCAACTTTTATCCAGTTAAAAGGATTTACCGAATTTATTTTTGTTTCAATTAATATATCTAAAGGACCATCACCTTTGTCAAATTGAGTTTTCCCTGGGAATAAAAAGTTTGGATATTGTAATGAAAAGGATATTAATTTTGATTCGATTCCTAAATCATTCATTGCGCGACACAATGCTTCATTAAAATTAGCTATGCCACCCCTTAAAGGGAAAGCGGGACCTACAATAATTGCTTTTAGTTTTTTTTGTTCCATTGCTGCACAAAGATATTAAAAAGAGTACATTTAAAAGATAAAAGGATCCTTCACACTACTCTATATATTTGTAATTTATTGCTACTATCTTTTTTATTACATTTGTCATATAAAAATAAAATCAATGAAAAAACAGTTAATAATTATAGCATCAGCTACCATTTTATGCTCTTGTGTAGGAAACAAAAATGGTGATTCTAAAAATGCATTTCAGGATAGCGCACAAACTTTTTTGGATACCTATTCAAAAAAATACCAAGAATTATATATCGTTTCTAGCGAAAATCAATGGAAATCAAATACTCATATTGTAGATGGTGATTCTACTAATTCGGTTGCTACTAATAAATCGGAAGAGGAAATGGCTAAGTTTACTGGCAGTATCGAAAACATTGAAAATGCTAAAAAATATCTTGCACAACAAGATAAACTTGCTGAATTGCAAGTAAAACAATTAAAAAGCATTTTATACAAGGCGGCAAACAACCCTCAAACAATTCAAGATGTTGTAAAAGAACGTATTAAAGCTGAGACAAAACAAACCGAAAACTTATTTGGTTTCGATTTTAAAATTGACGGCAAATCATTAACTACCAATCAGATAGATAATATTTTGTCATCTGAAAAAGATATGATAAAACGCAAAAAAGCCTGGGAAGCAAGTAAAGAAGTTGGTAAAGGCTTAAAAGAAGGGCTAGTTAACTTACGAGATTTACGAAACAAAACAGTACAAGGTTTAGGTTACAAAGATTTTTTTGAATATCAGGTTTCTGATTATGGAATGACGACAAAAGAAATGATTGATATGTTACAAAAATTCAATAAAGAATTACATCCGCTTTACCGCGAATTACATACCTATGCTCGTTATGAGTTTGCAAAAAAATACGGTGTTAAGGATGTTCCTGATTTAATTCCTGCGCAATGGTTACCTAATCGTTGGGGACAAGATTGGGGGAGCCTAGTTGATGTAAAAGGTGTTAATTTAGATTCGGCTTTAAAAACAAAAGATGCTGAATGGATTATAAAGCAAGGGGAACGATTTTATGTTAGTTTAGGTTTTCCTGAATTGCCAAAAACATTCTGGGAAAAATCGGATTTATACCCTGCACCAAAAGATGCTAAGTATAAAAAAAATAACCATGCTTCGGCGTGGCACATGAATTTAGATAAAGATGTACGTTCATTGATGAGTGTAGAACCTAATAGCGAATGGTACGAAACATCGCATCACGAATTAGGTCATATTTATTATTACATTTCATATAGTAACCCAGAAGTACCTTTACTATTGCGCGAAGGAGCTAATCGTGCTTACCATGAAGCATTAGGTAGTTTGATGGGTATGGCTGCTATGCAAAAACCTTTCATGGAAAATTTGAATTTAATTCCTAAAAATAGCAAATCAGATGAAATGCAAACATTATTGAAAGAAGCATTAAATTATATTGTGTTTATTCCTTTTAGTACGGGCACTATGAGTATGTTTGAGCATGATATTTATTCAAATAATATACCTGCCAATATGTTTAATAAACGTTGGTGGGAGTTAGCTGCTCAATACCAAGGAATTGCACCTCCAACTGCTCGTGGAGAAGAGTATTGCGACGCAGCTACGAAAACACATATTAATGATGACCCCGCACAATATTATGATTATGCATTATCGTTTGTTTTATTATTCCAAGTTCACGATCACATAGCAAAAGAAATTTTACATCAAGATCCTCATGCTACAAACTATTATGGCAATAAAGAAGTTGGTAAATTTATTAGCGAAATAATGAAACCAGGATCAAGCAAAGACTGGAGAGAAGTATTAAAAGAAAAAACAGGAAGTGAACTAAGTGCAAAAGCTATGCTTAATTACTTTGCTCCTTTGATGGATTATTTGAAAAAAGAAAACCAAGGAAGAAAATACACTTTACCCGAATTAGAATAATTTAAATAATGATTACCAAGTATTTAAACAAACTACCTAACAATTTACTTGAATAATATTTTTCAGACTATGCTTAACATTTAACTATTTATCTTTAAAAAATAATTTTTTATTTTGTACTTTAAGGGCTATGTAATAGCAATTTAACAACAAAGGATAAAATTTGTAATTACATTTATTGTATATGAAAAGGAAAGCGTTAATTTTCATTATTGCATTATTTATAAAGCTTAATGTTTTTTCGCAAAATTTTCATTTTATAAACACGCACACTTCAATAATAAAATCAATATCCCAAAGTCCTGCTCACTGGTATTTAGAAATTTACAATGATGTGGGCGTTGATACAACTCTTCGATGGAAAACAACTTTTGTAAATATACCCCCATCCTGGAATATTAATTTTGACACCCAAGCTGGTTACTTTAACCCTATATATTCGGGCGACAGTGCTGATTTCAATTTAATCAATGGTGGTGCATTTCCTCAAAAATTAATTATTGGCGCATCTACAAACAATACGCCAGGCCATGGGTACGTTTTTATGGATATCTACAACCCGAATTCGCCTTTAAATATTGTAACTATAGAATATGAATTTATTATTTCAGGCGTCCCAGCATCCATAAAAGAGTATGACATTGAAAATTTATTCTTAATTCATACTGATTATATAGAAAGTAATTTAGTTGAAAAAATAAACTATTCTGTGGTTTCCGAAAACCTACAACTAATACAATCAGGCGAAATAAGGGATAATAAGATTGATATTAGTAATTTACCTTCCGGAATATATTTTATATTTTTTCAATTTAAAGAAAGGGAATATTGTAAAAAGTTTTGTAGATTATCTTTTACAAAATAATTAAAAATCCGATTTTTTTATTTCCTTTTCCATTAAATAATGTTGAATTTCTCCCCACATTAAATAACTTTTTTCGACAACAACATAACCGCATTTTTCATAG
>CANCPZ010000121.1 GCA_947380175.1 Bacteroidota bacterium
GTAATATTCAATCTCTCATAGTTGAAGGAGGCGAACAAATAATCAACAGCTTTATTGATGCTAAGCTGTGGGACACTGCACGTGTTTTTATTGCAAACAAAAAATTAGGCAAAGGAGTTCATGCTCCTAAGTTAACTATATCTCCTGTAGTAAAAGAAAACATCAATGGTGATAAATTACTTTTTTATTTAAGAATTAATTGATTTTATTATGTCTAAAAACATTTAGTTTAGAAAAATAATATACTATAAAAAAATCCTCTCAATGCTAAGGTAAATTGCTATACAGCCAATTACAGTAGAGATCGGATATACTATCCGATTCTTATACCATTCCTTTTTATTAAACCACTTACTTATAAAAAAATAAGCGAACAAAATAATTGTTATTTGTCCGAGCTCTACTCCTATATTAAAAGATAAAATAGCTTCCCAAAAATTAAATGGAGGCAATCCGTTTTCTTTTAGCACACTTGCAAATCCCATTCCGTGAATTAAACCGAAAAGAAAAATAATTATCAATCGAAATTTATTAATGTTATCGAGAATGATATTTTCTATTGATGTATATAAAATAGAAATTGCTATTAATGGTTCTATAATATTTGAATTAGCTAATATTACTCCACTAGCTGTTAAACCTAATGAAATACTATGCGCAATTGTAAATACCGAACATTGTATTAAAACTGATTTTACACTAGGGCTTAATAAGAAGATACTTACAATAAAAAGTATATGGTCAAAACCCTGTGGAATAACATGAGAAAATCCTAATGCAAAATATTGTTTTACAATTTCAATGAATGCCATATAAAAGTATCAAACATTTATTTTGATAAAATAATTTTGCCTGTCTTTTCTGTATTCAATTCCCCTTTTATAGAATAAAAATAGACGCCATCGGGTAATGCATTTCCAAAAGCATCATTGCCATCCCAATTAATTTGAAATTGACCTTCTTGAACTAAACTTCCTGCAATAAGCTGTTTTACTAACTGCCCTTTTTCATTATAAATAGCCAGATTAATTTTTTCTGATTTATTTAAAGAAAATTGAATTTTAGTTTCTTGTACAAAAGGGTTAGGGTAAATTAATTCATCAGTATAATTACTATTCCAAAGAATCGGAATATCTGTAGATAAAGAATCGTAACAATTGGTTGCACCAATAAAATAAGTCGCAGAAATATCCTTATTGTGACGTAAAGCATTTTCATTAGCTGGAACATATGCTCTAACATAATCAACTTTAGTTCCGTTTGGACCAACCGTTACTCTTATATGACCAGCATTAGGAAGTATTTGTCCTTGAAAGTAACCATAATCTGCTGCCATAGATGCATTTTGAAAAATTGGCAAACTAGGCTGAGGGGTTTCTTGATATATTAAACAATCTTTTTCTTGTTTTCCAAAAAAATGATCGTGGCCATGAAAGAATATATTTACATGGTTTTCAGTTAATAAATCTTTTATAGGTTTGTACCAACCTGGTCTATTGACAGCAAAGCCAGAAGTACCATCTAAATTATTACCACCCCATTCGTAACGATCGGCAAACTCAACCCCTCCACGGCCATCAGGATCACCACCAATAATTTGGTGCGAAAAAACAAATTTAAATTTTGCTGTGCTATTTTCAAGAGTACTTCTAAGCCAATCATATTGAACTTTCCCCAAAGTCCAACGCCAACCATGCAAGGAATCTGGTTTAGGTGATGTATACCAATAAGGATCAATTACAATAAATAATGCATCCCCCCATTGCCAAGCATAATAATTTTCGCGCAAACCAATAAAATTATTATTTGTTGTATCACCAGTATAAAAATTATTTGGTGAGGGATTTAAAAAATATTTTTTTCGTTCTTGAGAATCCCAAACCGCAATATTATTTGCAGTACCATTCAGATTCCATGCAGACTCACCTTCGTGGTTTCCCAAAGCAATAAACAAAGGGACAGAATGACAACCCGTTTCATAAAATGAACGCAATAATTTACATCTAAAAGGAATTGTATCATGTGGCACCTGACGAGCTGAATTTTTTAATTTATCAGTCATTAAAAAATCACCTAAATCAACCATGAAATCAGGAGCATCATCTAACTGGTTTTTCAAACACAAACGGTATAAAGCAGTATCAGTCGAATAATCCATATGAGGATCAGCTTGAACAACAAACGAAAATGTACTGCCTGGAGGCCGCTGAGTATGACAATAATATTCGGGACGAGTTAAAAAGGTTGTTTCACCTGGATGACGATAACATATCCTATAAAAATATTTCGTATCAGCTTGCAAACCATTAATTGTAAACTCAGCAGGAACGCTATCGGCAAAAATTTGCCAAGGTGTTTGATTAGAATATACCCCACTTAATGTTCCGTATTGGACAGACACATCAGCAGAATCTAAAAATATAACCTGTACAGTAAAACTATTATCTGTTGGTTTCCCTAACAATTCTTTATGTTGAATAGTTTGTGAGAACAACTTTAAAATAGAAAAAATAATTAAGAAAAAGGGGAAATAAAATTTCATACTTATATTTTTTATCGGTTAATTATAATTTTTTTATTAGCTTCAAAAAGGTCAGTTTTAATATGTACAAAATAAATTCCATTTGAAATTTTACTCAAATCAATACTTTTAGATTGTGCCTCTAAAATAATTTGCCCCAAAGAATTAACCAAACTTATTTGGAATCTTTTTACATTATCATACAATTTTATATTTATAATATCGGTAGTTGGATTTGGAAAAACTCCAATATCGTTAACATTATTTTTTTCAATTACACTTGTTGTTGCGCAAGTTCCAATAGTATAAGAAAAAGCGACCTCTCCATTTTGATGCAAGCCATTTGTAATATCTTGAGGACGATAAGCTCTAACATAATCAACCTTGACACAGGTAGGATTCACCGTAACTCGCATATGACCTGAGCCATCCAGTGTATCCGAAACATATGCATCTGCATTGGCTAACTTACCAATTTCATATGTTGTATCACTTGGCATAGGAATAGCCTGATAGGTAATACCATCCAATGTTTCGTGTGCAAAAACATGGTCATGTCCCTGAAAGAAAATATTAACCCCATTATCTATAAACAGTTGATGTATAGGTTTTGCCCATCCTGGTCTATGAACCGAAAAAGTATTATTTCCACCAATAGTTTGACGGCCACCCCATTCATATAATTGAGCGTTAGTAATCCCTCCACGGCCCTGTCCCCTTATGTGATGTGCAAAAACAAATTTAAATTGAGCTGTACTTCCTTCCAAAGTGTTCTTTAACCATGTGTATTGCGGCAATCCCAAACTCCAGTTCCAGCCCTGAGGTTTAGCGGTAGTATCGTTTTCATTTCTATACACATCAAGTACAACAAATAAAGCATTACCCCATGTCCAAGCATAATAATTTTCAGGATTACCAATTCCAAAAGGCTCAATATCGTTATTACCACTATAAAAATTATTTGGATAAGGATTTGGGTAATACATTTTGCGCCACTGAGTACCCCATACAGCTATATTATTAGGTGGTGTTTGAGCTAAATAATAATCATTTTCTCCTTCGTGATTTCCCAATGAAATATAAAATGGAACTGAATGACAAATGTTTCCTAAAACAGGTCTGTATGCATTATGAAGCGAATCCATGTCATGCGATGTTGTAACAAATGGAGTATGATCGTCTCCAAAAATATCTCCTAAAGAAAGCATAAAATCAGGATTGTCCTGAGCTTGGTTATTAAGACATATGTCGTATAATTCTCGTATTCCCTTTTTATCATACAAGTGCTCATCTGATTCAACTGTAAAAGCGAAACTGCTTCCTGGGGCTCTTTGTGTATGAAATGTATATTCAGGGGTTATCGAAAAAGTTGTTGTACCAACTAAACGATATTGCATTTTATAAAAATATTTTGTGTCAGGCAATAGGTTAATTAAATCTATTTCATCTGGTGTATTAGCAGTATTCGTGAATGCTATTGTTGTGTTGGAATAGACACCTGTCTGTGTCCCATATTGAATGTTGAATTCCATATTTTGATCAAACAGAATGCTTGCTGTTATTGAATTATCTGTTGGACGTCCTAAAATTATTGATTTTGTTTGGGCTTGCGAAGCAGTTTGAATACTTGCGAAGATTAATACAAATAAATAAAATTCAATTTTGTTAGTTTTCAGTAAACGGGTAGTTTTTTTTTTCATACTAAAATTATTTTATTGCTTTTTATCTTGGACGAAAAAAAACAAATGAAGTTTAATTCAAAGTAAATTATTTTACTCTTTTATAATTTTTGAAGTTAAATTTGTTTTACCAACTATTCTTAAAAAATATATTCCTTTGGGAATATCAGTAAAGTCATGCATTTCAATATTTGTTCCAGCATAAATTATTTTCCCCAAACTATTTGAAAGCTCATAAAAATCGGAAGGGTTTTTAGATTTTAAATGAATCGTTGATTTGAATGGATTCGGAAAAGCAACATTAGTTATTAAATTATTTACTAATTCATTAATTATTGTGGCTGTGCTAGTAACAGTTCTTACGCAAATTAAATAATCATAGGCTGTTTTTAAATCATAAGTAGTAATACCAAATTGTGTATCCCAATACCAGGCCTTTGTTGTTTGATTTGGCAATGTGGTTGATGACCAATATTTTTTTGTTCCACTGATATTAAAATAAGATGTATTAATTGCAGGATTCATAAAGCCTACATCGCAAATTGATTGCAGCTCCTTTATATTTGGCATTCGCCAATCACTCATATTAGCTAAGCTTAAATTTTCTGCATACGTCAAACTTTGTTCCCAAGTAAATGTTGAAATACTTGGAATTTTCTCCCACATTAAATTGGTAAGATTGTCAGTTATTGTTCCATTACCGTTATCAGTAAAATGATTAACAAGAACAGCTGGCGAATTATAGCCCCTAACAGCAATTGCGTGAAATTGCTTTGTACCACCTGCACTAACCGTTTCTGTTTTAGGATGATTGCCCACTCCTCCGCCAGAATTTGTTACCCATATTTTTGTAGCATCATTGGCTTGTTTATCGCTTGTCCACCAATATTCTGCATTTGCAGTTGTAAATACAGTTGCATCTAATGACGGATTAGCATGCTGATGATTTAATATACTAAATGCTTCATGGACGTTTGGTAATCGCCAATCTGTGTAACCAGCGAAAGTAAGGGTATCACAATAGATAACAGCATTTTCAATTGTCATTTCTCCGCCATCTGTTTTTTGCCACATTAAACCAGTAACGGTATCGGTTATTGTACCATCTCCATTATAGATAAAAAATGGAGGGTTGATAGAATAATCATTGTCTTCTCCAAAAGTATTCGTATAACTTGTTGTTTCACCTGTGTCGGGCAAACGAAGCATTGTTTTATTTACGGTTTGACAAAACAATATTGTAGAGATAAGTAAGAATGTAGAAGTTGATAATATTTTTTTCATTAAATTATTTTTTGTTTTAATTATTTAACAATTACTTTCTTTGTTATCTGATAATTATAAAAAGAAATCTTTACAAAGTAAAGACCATCAGGGATGTCACCAAAAGAAATTCTATTTGTGTATTTTAAGGTTTCAAATATTTTTACACCTAAAGTATTATAAATGCTAATATTTTTAATTTCTTCCACTTTTATTTCATCATTTGAATCAAAATAAAATTGATTTTTTGCGGGATTCGGATAAATGTGAATTTCTCTATTGATGTTTTTGTTTTCAAAGATTCCGTTTACAGCAGGCACAGTGTGTCTAACAACAACTTCATTATCTAATATTAAATTAGTGCTCCAAATAAATTGAGCATCATTTATAACATCATCAAATATGTTAATGAAATTTGTATATGCTGGTTTGTTATTTACTCCAACTGTGGTATTTGAGTACGCCGTAGCATTAGGCCATTGCGAATCATTAAAAGCTGGATCCATCCAATTAATTGGCTTGCTCCAATGTAATCCATAATAGGCTGTTCCGTTGTTGGAATCTTGAGTACTACAGTTTCCTGATAATCTCTGAGTCCCAATTTCTGTAGGACAGGTTAAATCGATAATTGGTGACGTATAAAAAGTTTGAGCTTTCCAATTATTACCTGTTGTAGTAATTGTATTATTATTAGAATCTTTAAAAACGGCAACCATACCGCCATCTCCAGCATGGTATAAAAATCCATTATTGTTTTCTGATCCTACTCCTAAATTTTCTTCCCAATCAACTAATAACATAGCAATTGTGAAAGGTCGTTTGACTTTGAATCTGATTATGTTAGAATTAAATTGGGTATAAGGAACATTATCTTTTCCAACAGCAATGCCATTTATATACATTTCAAAATAATTGTCTGCAAATATGTAAGCTGTAATGACTTCTCCACTCGCATCAATTGTTATAATATCGGAACCATTAAGGTTAGATAGTGCAGCGGATTCGTTTGCATAATTTGCACCCGTACACGAATTATATAGATCTGATGCAAAAGGAAAACTATTGTTTGTAAAATTAACGGCTGAGGGTACTGTCCATACCGAATTGTCAGTTGCAATTATTGAACCAATATTACATACCCTGCCTCCAGTGCATGTATATAGGTTTGTTGCGATTGTTGTAGCTAATCCTTGTGTCACAGATGCAGTTCCTGTGTATTGAGCAAAAGAACTACACATGTAAAATTGTAAACCAAAGAAAATTATTTTTTTCATAGAAATCAATTAAAGAAAACGATTTACTTCTAGTTTATTTAACAATCAATTTCTTTGTAATTTGATTTCTTTCGAATTGAATTTTTATAAAATAATTTCCTTGGGTTAAATTTCGAATATCAAAATTTTGTTTTGTATACTCAGAATAATAAACCAGTTCGCCGATCATATTATAAATTGAAATCCCTTTAACATCTTTTTCATTTACTCCCTTGCTTAATCGAATTGAAAAGGTCTCATTACTAGGATTGGGGTAAATCAAAACACTGTTATCTTCTGAATTTATTTCTTTTATAACTGTTGGAACAGAACATTGAGTGAAACCATTATAATTGGTAGTAGTAAGTGTAGGTGTGTAATACTTGAATGTATAAGAACCTGTAGAAGTCCAACTATAAACAATCGAATCCGTTTGACCATTTAAAGTGTAAATTAACTTGTACCCATTATTTGTTGAATTAGGAATACAACCTGTAATAAGGGCTCCATTAAGTGGTGTTAAACTCGGACGGACAGGATGTGCAGCTGCTTGAGGAATTATTTGATGTGTAGCATCTTCCGTTACTTGACCAGCCATATTTGCAATCATATAAGGTGCTGAAACTGTACCATGATAATGATATACACCATCTGTTCCAAAATGCCCGTGATTAGCATCAAGTGCAACCATTGCGCTTCCATCAGGTTCCAAACTTCCATAAACTGCAAAGCCGTCTAAAGCAAATGCGATTGGCAAAATATCAGCTGTTTGATTATCTAAAAATAGTGGTGCAATATGATAATGATAATCATCAGCTCTTCCGCAGTGTCCACCAAAATTATCTAACTGACCATCAATATATGAGTCAACTCCGGTATTGGTATGTACATTAAAAATTGCAACACCGTTTGCCGCAATGGCTATGGCACCTCTTGTGAAATGAATTGAATCAACTGGTATTGGATTTGAAGAAATAATAGGATTCAGAGGTATTGACCATGCATTGGAACCGATGTAACATTGAGGAATAGGAACTTGTTGTTGCCAACCATGATTTGAAATACCAACCATCATTTGGTGACTGGGTATTCCTTTTGATTCTACATAAAAATAAGTTGCATCCCAAAAGGTATTTACTTGAGGCCTAAAAGGAGCAAAAGCCGAATCAATAAAGGTGGGACTAGTTGTGCTTTGTAATAGCCGTATAGTTTTTTTAGTAAAACCAAACAACGACATTATAACCCCAACACTTAAAATAGAAAATAAATATTTTTTCTTTTTTTTATCGGCTATTAAGTATATTAAAAGCCCAGAAGTGATTAGTAATAAAGAGACAATCCAAAATTTAATATCAAATAAACTTTTGATATTAGTTGGTATATCAGAATTTGAAACCCAACCAGTATTTAATATATGTATCATTTCATTTTTTTGATTAACAAATAGTTGATCTTTTTTTGATAATGACAATAATGGGAAATGGATTAATTTATTATTTGCATCTTCAATATATACATTTCCATTTTTACACATGCTAAATGAACCTTCGACAGTTTTGTGTTCTTTGACAATATCCCAATGTCTTAAAATT
>CANCPZ010000122.1 GCA_947380175.1 Bacteroidota bacterium
CAGGTGATACAATTGTATGACCAAGTTTTTTTAGCCATTCATAAGCCGTTTCTTTTGAATTTCCGCCTGTGGCTATTATTATTCTATCACAAATAAAAGCGCCTCCACCTAATGCATCTAAGGTAAATGTGCCATTCTCATTTTTAATAATTTTTTCAATATCAACATTTAATTTTATTTTAACTCCCGCTTTTTCTGCTTCTTTTGTTAAACAATTTATAATCGTTTCAGAGTTATTAGATACAGGAAACATTCTTCCGTCTGTTTCGGTTTTTAATTCAACTCCACGTTCCTGAAACCATTTAATGGTATCGCTAGTTGTAAATCTGCTAAAGGTGTTTCTTAATTCTTTTTCGCCTCGTGGGTAATTTTTTATCAATAGGTTGTTGTCAAAGCAAGCATGTGTAACATTACACCGGCCACCACCTGAAACACGAACCTTTGAAAGTAGTTTCGAGCTTTTTTCTAAAACAGTAACGCTTGTATTTTTGTTTAACAAAGCGCAATTTATTGCAGCAAAAAAACCTGCTGCTCCACCACCAATTATAATTATTTGTTTTGAGTTCAATTCTGATTATTTTTGAATTGTTAAAAATACAACTATTGTTAGTTGATACTCTAAAAATTGAAATGAAAAAAATAGCATGTTTATCCATTGTTTTATTCATGGCTTGCTCTAGCCATAAATCCGATGTAAACGATATTTTAAAAGTCGACCAACAGTTTTCGGCAATGTGCAAGGAAAAAGGTATGGTTGAAGCTTTTACTTATTTCGCCGCTGATGATGTTATTAAAATGCAACCTCAGGAATTTCCAATAATGAACAAAGTTGAATTGAAACGAATGTTTAAAGAACATAGTGTTGATGGTGTTTTGAAATTTGGTTGGGAGCCTGTAAAGGCCGATATATCTATTTCAGGCGACTTAGGGTATACTTTTGGAAATTGGAAAATATTAGTTGTAGGCGATCCTATAATGCACGATACAATTTTTTATGGTAATTATGTAAGCATCTGGAAAAAACAACCCAATGGAGATTGGAAATATGTATTGGATGGTGGAAATGCCACGCCAGATCAGGGGACATGGTAATTAAGATCAGCTGCTATTTTTTAACTATTTGATAATGTGTAGTACTTCTTCGGAACTCCAATTAAACTCATTTAGTTTACTCATAACAACAATACCATTTTTATCTAATAAATATGTAGTTGGAAATATGCGAATGCTCAACTCATTTAAAGGTTTGTTGGTTTGGAAATAATTTAAGGTATTACAATGTTGTTCTTTAAAACGATTTATCTTTTCAAAATTTTCATCACTAACCATTAGTACTTTTAATTTATCTTTTCCTACTATAGTTTGTAAGGCATCAATACTCCGAAGTTCTTGAATACAATTGCCACACCAGGTTTGAAAATAACTTATTAAAACATACGAACCTTTTAAATCAGATAATTGAATTGGTTGCCCTTGTTCGTTTATAAATGAATTTTCGTAAGCAGGTAGTATAGGTATTGTTTTAAATGACTTATAATACCAAGTAGTAAAACTTATTATAATTAGCAATAATAAAATTGGAACTATTTTTTTAAAGTCCATCAATTCGTAATTTAATTTTGATTTTTTATAATCCATACATATCAATCATCCAAACCAATGCTGCCATTGCAGCGCCTCCTAATTCTAATTCACGTTTGTTAATATTTTCAAAAACATCAATAGCTGTATGATGATAATCAAAATAACGTTGCGAATCAGGTCTTAATTCAATACATGGAACGCCTGCATTATTTAGTGGCGCGGTATCTGAACCACTACCATCATCATTAAAATTATAAACACCATAAGGCTCGAATAATATTTTCCAACTTTTTAATTTTGATTTTTGTTCGGGGTTAACATCGCTGCTAAAACCACGTGGGCTAAAACTACCGGCATCTGATTCAATTGCAGCAATGTGTTTTTCGTTTTTTAGTTTTGCTAATTCAGCATATTTTTTTCCACCACGTCCTCCATTTTCTTCGTTCATAAAAGCAATGGCTCTAATATTGCATTTTGGCTTTATTCCCAATGCTTTAAAAATGCGTATAACTTCGATAGATTGAACAACGCCCGAACCATCATCATTTGCCCCATTACCTGTATCCCATGAATCTAAATGTCCACCAACAACAAGGTATTCATTTGATTTTTTTTCGGCATATATTTCGCCAATAACATTGTATGATTTTTCATCGGGCAATGTTTGGCAATTTAACTTCAAATAAAATTTTAAATTCTTGTCATTTTTTAAAGCACTACTTAACCAGTTTGCTCCATTAGTACTAATTGCACAGGCAGGTATTTTATGTAAGGAATCTTTGTAGCTCATTACTCCGGTATGAGGATTGTCGTCTTGAGTTAATGTGCACGAACGGACAATAACGGCAACAGCGCCAAATTTTACAGCTTCTGAAGCGCCACCCCAACGTTGTTTTACGGCTTTACCATAGGCATTAAATGTTTCGATAAATGTTGGATCCATTGGTTGGTTTAAAAACACAATTTTCCCTTCGATTTTTTCTTTACCAAGTTTTTCAATTTCTTCAACACCATTTGCTTCAATTACTTGTGCGGTAATCCCTTCAGCTGGTGTACTAATTGAACCACCTAAAGCACAAATTGCAAGTTCTTTAGTTTTTAAATTGGATGCAATAACTTTTCCAATTTCTTTTTTGCCACGTACCCAATGTGGTACCATACATTCTTGAAGAAAAACCGTGTCGGCTCCTGCGTCTTTCATTGCTTTAAAAGTCCATTCAACGGCTTTTTGCGCTTGAGGAGAGCCACTTAAACGTCCACCAATTTTGTTCGACAAGTATTCAAGATTCGAATAGCTTTTACTATTGGTTAGGGCTTCATTGTATATTTTTTTTATCATTGCCGAATCTGTTTGAGCAATAATTGTATTCGCTAAAAGGTTTGCTATTATTATAAAATTCAGTGGTTTTAATTTCATATTATGTTTTTTGAAATTCTAATTTTAATATCAATAATCAACTATCTCAATATAACTTCATTAATAATACTTTTACCAACCGAGTCGTTTAACATTTTTACAATTTTTGTTTTTGCCAATGCTAATTCGTTTCTCAAAGCAGCCGAATCTAATGTTACAAATAGTTGTTGGTGTTTTATGTAAATGTCTTTGGTGTGGTTAGAAATCATGCTGCCCATAACAGTTTCCCACGAGGCTATTAAACGTTTTTCTGCTAAACGGTCGTCTAGCTTATAAACTTTCAGTAATTGATCAATTACATCTTTTAAGCTATGTTCATTGTGTTTGCTCACTATTTTAATATTTTAATTAATCAACGTTTTTTCTATTGTTCCTTTACTGATTTTAAAAACTTTAAAATCAGTGTTTGATGATTTAAATAAATCTGATAATCGAGTTGGATGAGTGTCTGTAATAAATAATTGTCCAAATTTATCACTACTTACTAAATCCATCAATTGTTTTACACGAAGATCATCTAATTTATCATAAATATCATCAAGTAATAATATGGGTGTAGTTTTTTTTATCGTTTTAATAAAATCAAATTGTGCCAATTTTAAAGCAATTAAAAATGATTTTTGTTGACCTTGCGAAGCGTATTTTTTTAATGGATAACCATTAATAGTAAACTCTAAGTCATCTTTATGTATTCCCACAGTTGTATATTCCATTGCTTTATCGCGATTAAGCGCTTTTTTTAGAATATCAAAAAAGGTGTCATCATTTAAATGAGAAATGTATTGGAGTTTAACCTGTTCGTTTCCTCCAGAAATCAATTCGTAATATTTTTGAAAAATAGTAACAAAACTATTTATGAAATTGGTACGTTCGCTATGTACTATTTTACCATATTCAATAAGTTGCATATCCCATATTTCAAGAGATTCAAAATCAAACGATCTTGTATTTCCAAATTGTTTAAGCAAAGCATTGCGGTGCGATAAAACTTTATTATAATTAATTAAACAATCTAAATATTCTCTATTAAACTGCGATATAACACTATCAATAAATCGTCTCCGACTTTCGCTACCTTCGGTAATAAGTTCCGAGTCGGCAGGTGAAACCATTACCAAAGGAATTAAACCAATATGGTCGGCTAATCGTTGATATTCTTTTTTATTTCTTTTGAATTGTTTTTTTTGATTCCGTTTTAAACCACAATAAATTTCTTCCTCTTTATTATCTAGTATAAAACTTCCCTGAATTAAAAAAAATGGAGCGTCATGCAAAATATTTTGACTGTCGATGGGGTTAAAAAAACTTTTACAAAAAGATAGGTAATGAATAGCATCTAAGATGTTGGTTTTGCCTTCGCCATTATTGCCTGAAAAACAGTTTATATGGTTGCTTAACTCAAATTCTGCTTCCGAATAGTTCTTGAAATTGAGTACGGATAATTTCTTTAAATACATTCTGAATTTTAAACTAAAAACGATATCGACATTGTTGTAAAAATACCTAAAAAGGATAACCTAAATCATATTTTGCAATTAAATTATAGATATTGCAAAAAAAACTTATTTTTGCAGTCAATATAAATACATTTAAATTAAATATGGCACAGGAATTAAAAGATGAACCAATTGTTGACGTTGAACAAGCGTTTAGTAAAACAGAACTTTATATTGAACAAAATAAAAAAAGTTTACTTATTATATTAGCAGCTATTATTGCTTTGGCAGGTGGTTATTATGCTTATAAATATTGGTATGTTGCTGGTGAAGAAACAAAAGCAAGAACAGAAATGTTTAAAGCCGAAGATTATTTTGCCAAGGATTCGTTAGATAAAGCCATAAATGGTGATGGTGTTGCTATTGGTTTTACTCAAATTGCAGATGATTATAGTATTACGCCTTCAGGTAATTTAGCCCAATATTATTTAGGAATTTGTTATTTAAAAAAAGGTAAATTTGAAGATGCTATTGAGCATTTAAAAGCATTTGATAGTAACGATCAGGTTGTTGGCCCTGTTGCTACCGGTGCTATTGGCGATGCCAATATGGAGTTGGGTAAAACAGACGAAGCTATTATTTTTTATTTAAAAGCTGCTGAACAAAATACCAATAAATTTACTGCTCCTATTTATTTGAAAAAAGCAGCAATGGCTAATGAAGATAAAGGTAATTTTGCAGAAGCAATTAAATTATACGAACGTATAAAAAACGAATTTGCTGAAACGATGGAAGGCAAAGAAATGGATAAGTACATTGCTCGTGCTAAAGCGTTAGGTAATTTATAATTTTTATTAATCTTTTTTTTAAGGTGATTTTTGAAAAAGAGTCACCTTTTTTATTTTAACAAATAATAATCTCTAATTTATAACTTTTACAATGTCAACTGCATTAAAAAATCTGTCAAATTTTAACCATACAACTATTCCAAGTGGAGTTGGAATGAAAATAGGAATTGTTGTAGCTGAATGGAATATTGAAATAACAGGAGCTTTGCGCGATGGAACTATTGAAACATTATTAAAAAATGGCGTTTCAGAAAACGATATATTTATAAAATACGTTCCTGGAAGTTTTGAGTTAACCTTTGGCGCACAACTTTTTTGTCAGAACAATTCAATTGATTCAGTGATTGTTTTAGGTTGTGTTATACAAGGCGAAACACGTCATTTTGATTTTATTTGTGAGGCTGTTTCGCAAGGTGTTACCAACGTTAGTTTAAAATATAATAAACCTGTTGTATTTGGCTTGCTTACACCAAATACATTGGAGCAAGCGCAAGATAGAGCAGGAGGAAAGCATGGTAATAAAGGTGATGAAGCTGCTGTTACAGCAATTAAAATGATTCATTTGCAAAAACATTTATAATCGGTTAATCGATATTTTCCAAAAACAACTAAAAGATTAAAAAAACCTCGAAAATTTCTTTCGAGGTTTTTTTAATCCAATTTTATAATTTAGTTAGGTTGAACTTTTATTAGTGCTAGACATTAAAAGATTTAGTTCGTTTTAATCTTTTGAAATGCCTGCTGTAAATCTGCTTTTATATCATCAATATGTTCGATACCAACGGATATGCGCAATAATCCAGGCTCCACTCCAGCTGATTTTTGTTCTGCTTCGCTTAATTGCTCGTGAGTTGTGGATGCAGGATGAATAATTAACGTTTTTGCATCACCAACATTTGCTAAATGACTAATAAGCTTAAGGTTGTTTACTATTTCGTCAGCAGCTTCTTTACCACCTTTTAATTTAAACGATAACACACCTCCAAAACCATTTGTAAGATATTGCTTTGCCAGTTTGTGATATTTTGAACTTTCTAATCCTGGATAATTTACAGATTCTACTTCGGATTGTTTTTCTAACCAAATAGCTAATTCTAACGCATTATCAACATGACGTTTAACACGCAAAGAAAGTGTTTCTAATCCTTGTAAGAAAAGGAAAGCATTGTTAGGAGCTAAAGCAGGTCCAAAGCTCCTTAATCCTTCAACTCTTGCTCTGATTATGTATGCTATATTTGGCAACCCCAATGGATTGTTAACTCCAAAAATATCTGCAAATACTAAACCATGATAACTATCTGCTGGATCAGTAAATAATGGAAATTTTCCATTTCCCCAATTATAAGTTCCTCCATCTACGATTACACCTCCTACTGCTGTCCCATGACCTCCAATCCATTTGGTTGCCGATTCGATAACAATGTTAGCTCCATGGTTTAATGGTTTGAATAAGTAACCCGCAGCTCCAAAAGTATTATCAACTATCAATGGTATATCATATTTTTTTGCGACTGCTGCTATTTTATCGAAATCAGGTACATTAAAACCAGGATTACCAATGGTCTCTAAATAAATTGCTTTTGTTTTTGAATCTATTTTCTTTTCAAATTCCTCAGCAGAATCCCCTTGAATAAATCTAGCTTCTATACCAAGACGTTTGAATCCTACTTTAAATTGATTATAGGTTCCACCATAAACAAAGGATGTACTTACAAAATTATCGCCAACTGTTAATATGTTGTTTAATGCAATAAATTGTGCCGCTTGTCCAGATGCTACAGCCAATGCACCTACACCGCCTTCTAAAGCAGCAATTCGTTTCTCAAAAACATCAGTGGTAGGGTTTTGTATACGAGTGTAAATATTTCCAAATTCTTTTAGTCCGAATAGTTTTGCTGCATGTTCACTGCTTTTAAAAACATAGGAAGTTGTTTGGTAAATTGGAACAGCTCTTGATCCCGTGTGAGGATCGGCTTCTTGACCAGCGTGTATTTGTAAAGTTTCGTATCGTAATGTTTGTTCGTTTTTAGTGCTCATAGTATTATTTTTAGTAATGTTTGTTATAGTTTAATAAATGAAAATTATTTTTCATTTTGAGTTTATTTATAAAAATTTGATTGTTCCTTTTTAGGAAATTGTGCGCGTAGCACAAAGAGATATTATAGTGCCCGAAGGCACATACACATTGAGTAGGAGAAGTATATTTTAGAAAATATAGTTTTCATTCATATATAAATTTTTACAAATGTATATATAATCTATCGAATAAGTATAGAATTGTAAAAATATTTTTTTTATTTTTTAAAGTTGGACAAAAGTGACCCCAAAAAATTGGGAAAGCACTTAGTTTACTTTTTAATATAGCAGTGTTTTAATATATTGAAATACAGTTGATTACACTTTGATGTTATTGGTTTGAATTCTGCTTTTTTGATTAATTGATAGGGTTACTTTCCGATACAGCATGTTGGACCGATTGATATTATTGGTCTTCAGACCGACTGTCACAGTTCGCAGGTAAAGAATCTATAAGTTTCCAAATTATCATTAGTAGTTCAAAATTGTTCATAACCCCAAAAATGTATTGTTGACAAAAATTATTTTAGCATAGCTTTATGATTTCAAAAATTGAACAAAATCAAGTTTTAAAATTTAAATGCAGAACTCATAAGAGAAATTTCAGCTTTTGAAATTCCAATCTTTGTTGCTTCTGTTTTCCAGTTTTTTACTGCTCCTTTAATTTCTTTTAAAATATCATCCATTTGTTTTTCTTTAAGTTGAAAATATTCGCCAACACTTTTTGCCAAATCAAAATCTAATGCATTACTATTCGAATCAATGTTTAATGACAGGCCATCTTTATCAATTGAAGGATTTATATCATAAGCTGGAGATAATTGCCAACCAGTTTTATTAAGAATAAAACCATGGTTTCTTAAATGATC
>CANCPZ010000123.1 GCA_947380175.1 Bacteroidota bacterium
AATTATTTTTTTAGCTTTTTTTAGAAAAGATATTTTTTTAGATAATACACGGATTTCGTTTATCCTATTTTTAATTATTCTTCAGGTTTTAATGACTCGTTTAGCATTAAACTCTCAAACATTTAATATTTACATTTTGCCATTTTGTATTTTACCTGTTATTATTAGGTCGTTTTATGATACAAGAATAGCATTGTTTGTTCATTTGGTTGTTGTGCTTATAATTTCATTTGTTGCACCCAATCGTTTTGAATTTGTTTTTCTTCAAATACTCGGTGGGGTAGTAGCTATTTTTAGTATAGTAAATTTACATAATCGTTCTCAGATTTTTATTTCATCTGCATTAATATTTTTAACGTACAGTATTGCATATGCAGGTATAACAATTATTCAAGAAGGTGGAAGTGATACTATTACAATGACAGATTTTGCTTGGTTTGGTATAAGTGCTATGCTCACATTATTTTCGTATCCATTGATTTTTGTTTTTGAAAAACTGTTTGGTTTTATTTCCGATGTTTCTTTGTTGGAATTGTCAGATACAAATGGTAAGTTGTTAAGAGAGCTTGCCTCGCGTGCACCAGGTACTTTTCAGCATTCATTGCAAGTTGCCAATCTTGCCGAAGAAGCTATTTATGCTATTGGAGGTAATTCTTTGTTGGTTCGAACTGGAGCATTATTTCATGATATTGGTAAGCTTGAAATGCCTATGTATTTTATCGAAAATCAAGCACTGGGCATTAATCCGCATGAAGATTTAAGTTTTGAGGAAAGCGCAACAATTATTATTAGTCATGTTATTGCGGGTGTTGAAATTGCAAAAAAAAATAAATTACCTGAACAAATCATTGATTTTATTCGCACTCATCATGGAACTACCATGACCGCTTTTTTTTATCGCTCATTTCAAAATGCGTTTCCAAACGAAAAAATTAATGAAACTAAATTTCATTATCCCGGTCCAATTCCTTTCTCGAAAGAGACTGCTGTATTAATGATGGCCGATTCTGTAGAGGCCGCATCGCGTAGTTTAAAAAAATACGATGTGGAGAGTATTGGTAATTTGGTGGATCATATTATTAATTTTCAAATTGAACAAAATCAATTTATGAATTCTGATATTACATTCAAAGATATTAATACCCTAAAAAAAATATTTAAGAAAAAATTAATGAATGTATATCATGTTAGGGTTGAATATCCAAGATGATAGGTTGATTTTTTTAATATTTAGCATTTAATTTTTATAATAATTGTTGCTATACGCAAATTTAAAATATACCTATGAGCAATTCATTTACTTTGAAAGTTAATCTTGTTGATATTCCCAATAAACAAGTTTACCCAGCACTAATTACAGTTAAAGATAAATTTATCGTTTCAATTGATTCTCTCAAAGAGCAACAGGATACCTTTGCATTACCTGGTTTTGTGGATGCACATGTACATATTGAAAGTTCGATGCTTACTCCATGCCAGTTTGCTCGATTAGCAGTAATGCACGGCACGGTAGCAACAATTTCTGATCCGCACGAAATTGGCAATGTACTTGGTGTAGAAGGGGTTGAGTATATGATTGAAAATGGTAAAAAAGTGCCATTTAAATTTTATTTTGGTGCTCCATCATGTGTTCCAGCAACATCCTTTGAAACAGCTGGTGCCGAAATAAATGTAGCAGATATTGAAAAATTATTTAAACGTAAGGAAATTGTTTATTTGGCTGAAATGATGAATTGGCCAGGTGTTTTGAATGGCGATAAAACTGTTTTTGAAAAAATTGCCCTCGCAAAAAAATACAATAAACAAATTGATGGTCATGCGCCTGGCTTAAAAGGAGAAATGGCAAAACAATATATAGAAGCCGGAATGACTACCGATCATGAATGTTTTACGGAAGAAGAGGCGTTGGATAAATTAAAATATGGAATGAAAATTCTTATTCGTGAAGGTAGTGCTGCTAAAAATTTTGAAGCATTAATCGATTTGTTAAATCATTATCCTTCCGAAATTATGTTTTGCTCTGATGATAAACATCCCGATGGTTTAGAAGAAGGACATATTAATTTGTTGGTAAAACGTGCACTAGCAAAAGGAGTTGATTTATTTAAAGTTTTGGGAGCAGCTTGTTGCAATCCTGTAGTACATTATAAAATGGATGTAGGGCAATTAAAAGTTGGCGATTCGGCCGATTTTATAGTGGTAAATAATCTGACTGATTTTGATATTTTGAAAACATATATCAATGGCGAATTGGTTGCTGAAAATGGAAAAACAAAAATTCCATCTCACCAAAGTGAAATTATAAATAATTTTTCTACCGATTTTAAAACGGCTGAACAATTTAAAATTAAAGCAACTAAGGAAATTGTTATTACCATTGAAGCACTCGAAGGGCAGTTAATTACCAACAAAATAAATGCGAAAGCGAAAATTACAAATGGCTTTTTTGAGTCTGATATTGAAAATGATATTTTAAAAATAGCTGTTGTCAATCGTTACAACAATGCGAAACCAGCAATTGGTTTTATTAAAAATTTTGGATTAAAGAAAGGAGCAATTGCGTCTACGGTTGCCCACGATTCGCATAACATTATTGCGGTAGGTACAAACGATGAAGAGTTGTGTAAAGCGATTAATTTATTGATAGCTTGCAAAGGTGGTATAGTTGCTTTAGACGGTAACAACGAGTTGTTATTGCCGTTACCCATTGCCGGAATTATGAGTGGGGAAGATGCTTTTTTTGTATCAAAGGAATATACAGCCATTGATGCTTTTGCAAAAAAATTGGGTAGCACTTTACAAGCTCCATTTATGACCTTGTCTTTTATGGCTTTATTGGTAATCCCACATTTAAAATTGAGTGATAAAGGCTTATTTGATGGTGATAAATTTGAATTTGTGGATTTGTAAAAAGTAATTTTAACCACATAGATTCTGTAAAGTATTATATAAAATTAAATTATGCCTAATTTGATTTTATATATTCTTCGAAAATAATACCTTTTTTAAATTCTTCAGAGTACACATATTTTTTAATAAGAGAAGCCCATGCTCTATGTGATTTGGTGTTATCTAAAATAGATGATTCGAAAGGTTTGCCAAAATGTATTTTAACTGTGTGTCCTCGTTGCTTAAACATTTCATCAGGTAAAAAAATCATCTCAATATTTGCTTTTATACCAATGCGTTTCCGGAAGTTAGCAAAACGGTAAAAGAATTTCGAATTTTCACCTTCAATAAAAACCGGAACTATTTGTCTGTCGTGGTCAATGGCTTGAGTAACAAAACTTTTTTTCCATTCAAGATCTCTTATCAATCCATTTTGTTTACGAGAAACTAATCCTGCAGGAAAAAATAAAATAGCATCTTCTGAAAGGAAAATGTTTTCCATAACACGTAATGATTTTGTAGATGTTGAGCCAACTTTATTTACACCAACAAAAACATTGTCGTAATTTTTTAAATTCTTTAAAACATCATTCACAAAAAAACGAACATCAGTTCTGATTTCTCCAACTGCTTTAATTAAAGCCATTCCATCTAATCCTCCTAATGGATGATTAGAAGCGACTATGATTCCACCCGTTTTTGGTACATTTTCAGGGTTTTCAGAAACAATTGTTGCACCTAATTTATCAATTGCTTTAGAATTAAAATCTAGGCCAAATTGATCTTTTAAGTCAATCATAGCTTGATTGATCTCTTCCTCATGAAGTTTACGTTTTAGCCAATTCAATATAAAGCCAGGTAACCATCTTTTTACTTTAGGAGCTTTGTCGCCTATGACTTTTGCAACGTCTATGAATTTTTCTTCTGCCATAATTTTAACTACCAAAAATACAATTTTTTGTTAATTGTAGAATTTCAGGTTGATTTTGTTCGATAAATTGAATTAAATATAACTAATTATACATTTTTAAAATTAGTGAAATCATTTTTATTTGTTCAGTTGCATATCAAAATTAATTTTTATATTTTTCTTTCATAGCCAAGCATCTCTATAGTTGAATGGCTAAATTTGCACCTTTTTTTTATTTTTCAAGGAACGTATTAATGTTTTTTTCTACTCTTGCAAGTACATTTGAAATGTCTGCTTTCACAAATTTTTCACCAACAATCATTTCGTATAACTCAATATATCGTTCCGAAATTCTTAAAATAATTTGATCTGTCATTTCAGGTATTATTTGGCCTTCCTTTCCTTGGAAACCATTTTCCATCAACCATTCGCGAACAAACTCTTTGGATAATTGTTTTTGTGCTACACCATTTTTTTGGCGTTCGTCATAACCTTCTTTATAAAAATAGCGTGACGAATCGGGTGTGTGTATTTCGTCAATTAAATAGATTATTCCATCTTTTTTTCCGAATTCATATTTTGTATCAACGAGTATAAGTCCCATCTTTTCAGCTATTTCAGTTCCTCGTTGAAATACTGCACGTGTATATTTTTCTAATGCCTCGTAATCTTCTTCAGAAACAATTCCTTGTTTTAAAATTTCTTCTTTCGAAATGTCTTCATCGTGTCCAACAGATGCTTTGGTAGTAGGTGTAATAATTGGTGTTGGAAATTTATCGTTCTCCTTCATTCCTTCAGGCATTGGTACACCACACAATAATCTTTTACCTGCTTTGTATTCGCGCCAAGCATGCCCTGATAAATAACCTCGAATAACCATTTCAACTTTAAATGTTTCACATAAAATACCAACAGTTACCATAGGATCGGGAACAGCAAGCACCCAGTTTGGTACAATGTCTTCGGTAGCTTTTAAAAATTTTGCAGCAATTTGATTTAAAACTTGCCCTTTGTATGGAATTCCCTTTGGTAACACCACATCAAATGCTGAAATACGATCACTTACAATCATTGCCAGTACTTGGTCGTTAATATTATATACATCGCGTACTTTGCCTTTGTAATAGCTTTTTTGTTTATTGAATTTAAAGTTGGTTTCTGTTATTGCGTTCATCTTCTATATTGTTTTATATTATTTTTAATTTCATTATTTAGCGCATTAAATTAGCTCATTGGTTTATCGTAAACCTCAATAATACGCTTTACTAGTTTATGTCGGATAACATCATTGCCATCTAGTTTTATAAAAGCAATGCCATCTACATTATTTAATAATTTCATTGCTTGAGGCAAACCTGATGGTTGGTTTTTAGGTAAATCAATTTGCGTTACATCGCCTGTAATTAAAAACTTTGCCGACGCACCCATACGGGTTAAAAACATTTTTAATTGACCTTCTGTGGCGTTTTGCGCTTCATCCAAAATTACAAAAGCGTTATCTAGCGTACGGCCTCGCATAAAGGCAAGTGGTGCAATTTGTATTACCCTGTTTTCAAGGTAATACGTTAGTTTTTCCGGAGCAATCATATCATCCAATGCATCATATAATGGTTGCAAATAAGGATCAAGTTTTTCTTTTAAATCACCAGGTAAAAAACCAAGGTTTTCGCCAGCTTCAACAGCAGGGCGAGTTAAAATTATTTTTTTTACTTCTCTGTTTTTTAATGCTCTTACGGCCAATGCAACAGCGGTGTATGTTTTTCCAGTACCGGCAGGACCAATTGCAAAAACCATATCGTTTTTTGCAATGCTCTCTACAATTTTACGTTGGTTTTCGGTTCGGGCTTTTATTATTAATCCGTTATTGCCAAAAACCAAAACATCATCACCATCCGTTTTTTCAAGCTTACCGTTTATGTTGGGTGTGCCACCTAAAATTTGAATTATTGCATTTTCTGTTAAATTTCCATAACGATTAAAGTAAGAAGTTAAAATATTGATAACCATTTCCAATTGGTTCAACTCTTCTTGGTTACCAACCGCTTTAATTTTTTCGCCACGTGCAACTACTTTTAAATTAGGAAAACGTTTTTTTATTAACTCCAGTTTAAAGTCATTTATTCCATACAAATCAATGGGTGAAATATCTTCAAGTATTATAATTTTTTCGCTCAATTTTTATTTTAAATAAATTAGGATTTTCATATTACTTTAGCAGTAATTTTACCGAAGCACGAAAATAACATATTTTTGACTGTGCAAAGATAAAGTAAACGCTTTAAAATACAAATTACTAACAAATGGCCATCATTACACTCACTACTGATTTAGGGTTGAAAGACTACTATGTGAGTGCTGTAAAAGGTGCTATATTAAGCAATTTTCCTAGCGTTAGTATTGTAGATGTTTCACATCAAATACCAACCTATAATATTCAGGATGCCGCTTATATTTTAAAGAATGCCTATGTTAATTTTCCGATAGGTACTATTCATATAATTGGAGTAAAAGCCGAATATACTAATGTGTCACCTCATGTAATTGTGTATGCTAATGGACACTGGTTTGTTGGCGCCGATAATGGAATATTTTCTTTGTTATTAGACGAAGCTCCTGAGAAAGTATTTGAAATAACTAACATTGAAACAAATCTGCTTTCTTTTCCAACACGCGATGTATTTGCTAAAATAGCTTGTTGTATTGCTAAAGGCGATGCCATTGAAAATTTCGCTAAAATTAAAAACGGATTAAACGAACGAATGCCTTTTAGGGCAGCATCTATGGAAGATATGATTCGTGGATCAGTTGTTTATATCGATTCGTATGGCAATGTAATGACCAATATCAATAAAATATTGTTCAATCAAATAGGAAAAAAAAGAGCCTTTGTAATAGAATTTGCACGTTACGAAATTAATAAATTGAGTAATTCGTATAGTGATGTGCCCGAGGGCGAAGCCCTAGTTTTGTTTAATGCTACAGATAATTTAGAGATTTCTATGAATACGGGTAAAGCGGATAGTTTACTTGGCTTAAAATTAAACGATTCAATAACCATTAGATTTGAATGATTGTACGTATCGTAAAAATGACATTTGTTCCTGAAATGGTAAATCAATTTGTCGAAATATTTGATTCCTCTAAGCAGCTGATTCGGAATATGGATGGCTGTAGTCATTTGGAATTACTGAATGATGTAAATGCTCCGAATGTTTTTTTTACCTATAGTTATTGGCAAAGCGAAACCGATTTAGCTAATTACAGAAACTCCGAATTGTTTCAACATGTTTGGAAAAAGACAAAAGTTTTGTTTGCATGCAAAGCCGAAGCATGGAGCTTGGAGCAACATAGGGTGTTGTAAAAAAAATATTCAGCTATATTTATTATAGGATATATTTGAGAAATAAAACGAAAAAAAACTTTCGTCCATCCACTATATGTTAGTTAGCGTTCATTGGTAAAAACACGACAGTAATAAAAAAAACAATTAAATGACAGGCGAAACCAGAAAAGCCTTTTAAAGAGAGTAGGGAACAATTTAAAAACAAATAAAAATGAAAAAAGTAAGTTTAATTTTAAGCGCAGTTATGATGACTGCAATGATGCTAAGCTCTTGTGGAGGCGGTGCATCAACAGAAGTAACTATCGGGACCCAAGTTTGGACAAGCAAAAACCTTGATGTGAGTGCTTACCGCAATGGTGATGCAATTCCGCAGGTGCAAGACCCAAAAGCTTGGGCAAATTTAACTACTGGTGCCTGGTGTTATTATGATAACGATGCATCCAATGACACAAAATACGGCAAGCTTTATAACTGGTATGCGGTAAACGACCCTCGCGGTCTAGCGCCCAACGGTTACCACATACCCACAGATGAAGAGTGGAAGAAACTAACAGATTACTTAGGCGGAGAAAGTGGAGCCGGCACAAAAATGAAAAGTACCAGTGGATGGAATAATAACGGTAACGGCACCAACAGTAGTGGATTTTCAGGTCTTCCGGGCGGCGGCCGCGGCGTCAATGGACCATTCGACACCATTGGCTACAACGGTGCCTGGTGGAGTTCTACGGAGGACGATACACTCAATGCCTGGTACCGCGACCTGTACTACAGCAATGGCAATGTGGCCAGGAACAACAGCCTTAAGGAAAGTGGGTTCTCTGTCCGTTGCCTCAGGGATTAATTAATTTGATTTATTTGACAATTTGATTATTTGATTATTGGGGTTTGGGGCGTAGCCCCAAAGAAATTTTTTTAAAATGGCACTTTATAGTGAACTTCCGGTATATAAAGCTACTTACGACTTGTTGTTGGGTATTTTTCGGTTTACAAAAGATTTTGGTAAGGAGTATAAATATACAGTTGGGGAGAGTTTGAAGAAAGAGACCATTGAATTACTCAAATTGATATACAGAGCCAATGTAAAACG
>CANCPZ010000124.1 GCA_947380175.1 Bacteroidota bacterium
GTTAAAAGCTCATCCAAGATTAATACAAGAAGCTGTTCCTTTTAATATGGAGGCTGATTCATTAAACTGTTGTGTGTTGGGTACTGATTCAGTTCCTGGCACTTTGGAATTTGATCTTTTTATTAAAGAAATTCAACGGGAAATGACTATAAAAGCAGGTCAAAAATGCACTGCTATTCGTAGAATCATCGTCCCTGAAAACATACTAGAAGACGTTCAAATAGCTTTAGGTAAACGTTTAGCTACAACTATTATAGGCGACCCAAATGTTGAAGGTGTGCGTATGGGTTCTTTGGCTGGTAAATCTCAATTAAATGAAGTAGCTGATAAGGTTATGCAATTAGCTAAATCACAAGAAATTGTTTTTGGTGATTTGGAAAAATTTGAGGTAATGGGTGCCGATAAAACGAAGGGAGCATTTATGTCACCAATTTTATTTTTAAATAAAGAACCTTTTAAGTATACCGATTGCCATAATTTAGAGGCTTTTGGACCTGTAAGTACTTTGATGCCATATAAAACAATTGCTGATGCAATTGAATTAGCCAAGATGGGTAAAGGTTCTTTGGTATGTTCAATTATTACTGCCGATGATAAAATTGCAAAAGAATTTGTTATTGGATCGGCATGTATGCATGGTCGTATTTTAGTTTTAAATGCTGATTGCGCTAAAGAAAGTACTGGCCATGGTTCGCCAATGCCATTGCTTACACATGGAGGGCCAGGTAGAGCTGGTGGAGGAGAAGAGATGGGTGGTAAACGCGGTGTATTTCATTACCTACAACGTACCTCCATTCAAGGTTCACCAACTATGTTGAGTAATATCACCAATAATTATCAATATGGTGCAAAATACATTGAAAAAGATATTCATCCTTTTAAACGTTATTTTGAAGAATTAGAAATTGGCGAAACGATTATTACAGCAAAACATACCGTGAGCGAATCTGATATTGTAAATTTTGCAAATGTGAGTGGGGATAATTTTTACGCACACATGGATGTAACATCGCTTGAAGGTACAATATTTACAGGTCGTGTAGCTCATGGGTATTTTGTTTTATCTAAGGCTGCAGGATTATTTGTGGACGCAAAGAAAGGTCCGGTATTATTAAACTACGGTTTAGAAGAATGTCGTTTTGTAAAACCCGTTTACCCAGGAAGTACTATTGGCGTTCGATTTACCTGTAAAGAAAAAGTGGATCAGGAAAAAAAAACAGAAGAAGATATAGCAAAAGGAATTGTAAAATGGCTTGTTGATGTATATGATGAAACAGGTGAAACAGTAGCAATTGCTACTATTTTAACAATGGTTAAAAAGAAAAATAATAATTAGCAATAAGCAATAATTGTATTAATATAACTTAATAAGAATTGTAAATTCAGTTTATTCGTTTTTTTCATTTTGATTATTATTTTTCTTTATTCGATATACTAAAAACCTAGTTTGTCTGTATTTTTTTAACAATTGTAGTTAATTGGAAATCAATTGTCTAAATAATCACTTGTTAACAACTTTTATGCTTATATTTACATTTCACTAATAAATACAATCATGTTTGAAATTTTAAAGAGTTTTGAGACAAAGTATGGTTATCTTAAGAAAAAAGGATTAACTATTGAAGGATTAGCTATGGTGGATATTAAAAAGAAGAAGCATGTTATAAAAATTAGTAGACCATTGGTTTTCGATAATAGACTTATACCTAAAAAGTTTGAAGGTTTAGATGTTAAAACAAATATTAAATTAAATGATGAAATGCCAGCCGAATTCCAAGTTGATCGTACTCAGCCTGATTGGCACAAGACCCAATATATATGGGCTTTTGAGCGTTTTGAAAAATATGTTGAACGTTGCGAAAAAGACATTAAAAATCAATTAAATAGTCCATTGATGACTAAGCACGAAATTTTGGATGCCTTGTGTTTTGGAAATTTCGAGGAACATAAACAAAAAAATTTGCAATTAATTAAAGAAGGGAAATTACCTGCTTATTTAGGAAACTAATATTTATTAATGTAAGGATTAAACACATGTTAGTTTAAAAGCACTCTAATAATTCGGAGTGCTTTTTTATTTCGGGTATCTTTACATCGTTTAATAATGCTAGATTTTTAACTTTTGCCTCTTCTGTTTTTATAACTAAATTTGCCAAAAAAAAACCAAAACTCAAACTTTAATAAATGCAAGGCAGTATAACATCAAATACGGTAAACGGAATAACTACAATTGTGTTTTTTCACCCTCAAAGCAATTCATTGCCTGGTGATTTACTCCGTCAATTAGCAGAAGAAATAAACAAGGCAGGAAACGATGAATCATCTAAAGTTATTGTTTTAAAAAGTGAAGGCGATAAAGCGTTTTGTGCAGGAGCTTCTTTCGATGAATTAATTTCCATTAAAGATCTTGAAACTGGAAAAAAATTCTTTTCAGGATTTGCTATGGTTATAAATTCAATAAGAACAGTACCTAAGTTTGTAATTGCAAGGATTCAAGGAAAAGCCGTTGGTGGAGGAGTAGGTATTGCTTGTGCCGCCGATTATACATTAGCTGTTGATACAGCGTTAGTGAAATTAAGTGAATTAGCTGTTGGTATTGGGCCTTTTGTTGTTGGGCCTGCTGTAGAGCGTAAAATAGGCACTTCAGCATTTGCATCACTTTCAATAAATGCTTTTGAATGGCAAACTGCTCAATGGGCAAAGGAAAAAGGTTTGTATGTTGATGTATATAAAACATCAGAAGAAATGGATGAAGCCATTGTTGTATTGGCTGATAAACTTTCTAAATCCAGTCCTGAAGCAATGAAAATGTTAAAAAAAGTGCTTTGGAAAGGCACCGAAAGTTGGGATACACTTTTATTGGAGCGAGCTGAAATAAGTGGAGAATTAGTATTGTCAGAATTTACAATCAATGCAATCAATAAATTTAAAACAAAGGCTTAATATTATTTTTATGACAGAAAATTCATTAAAAACTCCGTTAGGGCGACTTCTTAAAGTTGGTGTTGCTGAAGGTTTTTCTTTTTTAGTACTTCTTTTTATTGCAATGCCGCTGAAATACATTTTAGATATGCCAACTCCTGTGCGTATGGTAGGTATGCTCCATGGCGTTTTATTTGTTGCATATGCAATTGCCTTATTGCAAGCAAAAATGGCTTACCAGTGGTCAATAAAAAAAACATTTATTGCTTTTTTTTTATCTTTTCTACCTTTTGGAACATTCTTTTTGAAAAAAATAGTGAGTAAGAAATTTTAGAAGTGTATCTATAAAAGTTTCTTTATTCAGCTATTCAGAAGTATAATTAATAGATAATTTGTATTTTAGTAACCTGTAAACAAAATATTTTTTGAATATGAATTATTTAGAATTTGAAAAGCCTATCGCCGATTTGTATGAACAATTAGAAAAATTGCAACAAGTTGCTGAAAAAAGTGGTGTTGATGTTTCAAAAAATGCGATTGAAATCGAAGAGAAAATCAACCAGACTAGAACGGAAATATACGCCAATTTAACTCCATGGCAGCGTGTTCAGGTTTCTCGTCATCCAGATAGGCCATACACATTAGCATACATCAACTCAGTAACTGATAATACTTTTATGGAGTTGCATGGAGATCGAACAGTAAAAGACGACAAGGCTATGGTTGGTGGGTTTGGTAGTATTGATGGTAAAACCGTTATGTTTATTGGTCAGCAAAAAGGTATTAATACAAAAATGCGCCAAATTCGTAATTTTGGAATGGCTAATCCTGAAGGATATCGTAAAGCTTTACGTTTGATGAAGTTGGCAGAAAAATTTAACAAACCAATAGTTACATTTATTGACACTCCAGGTGCTTATCCCGGTTTAGAAGCTGAAGAGCGTGGACAAGGAGAAGCTATTGCAAGAAATTTGTTAGAAATGTTTCAATTAAAGGTTCCGGTAATATGTATTGTTATTGGTGAAGGAGCTTCTGGTGGAGCTCTAGGTATTGGTATTGGAGATAAAGTGTTAATGCTTGAAAATACTTGGTATTCTGTTATCTCACCCGAATCATGCTCTTCAATTTTATGGAGAAACTGGAACAATAAGGAGCGAGCTGCTGAAGCATTAAAGCTTACCCCTGAAGATATGTTAGGAAATAAATTGATTGATGGTATTATAAGAGAACCAATAGGTGGTGCACATATCAATCACGAAGAAGTATTTAAAACAGTTAAGGATGAAATTATAAAGCATTTAGCTAAGTTAGAAAAATTAAGTCCTAAAAAACGCATCGACCAGCGAATTGAGAAATTTTGCGCAATGGGTGTTATTACTGAATAATTTAATCTAAAAATTACAACACACCCTTGGCTGTTATCTATAAATTCTAATCTGTAATTTATAGATAACAGTATCTGAAATCTGAAAAAGTTGGAATCTGAAAATATTTCTGAAATTGATTTTCTTGAGGTTGTTGGCGCTCGCGAACACAACCTTAAAAATATTGATGTTACCATTCCTCGTAATAAACTTGTTGTTATAACAGGATTGAGTGGTAGCGGTAAATCATCACTTGCTTTTGATACTATTTATGCCGAAGGGCAAAGGCGTTACATAGAAAGCTTTTCGGCTTATGCTCGTCAGTTCCTTGGCAATATGGAACGCCCCGATGTAGATAAAATTACAGGGTTAAGTCCGGTAATTTCCATCGAACAAAAAACGGTAAATAAAAATCCTCGTTCTACAGTAGGTACTATTACTGAAATTTATGATTTTTTACGTTTGCTATATGCACGTGCATCGGATGCGTATTCACATGTTACTGGCGAAAAAATGGTTCGTTATTCTGATGATCAGATTATTAGTTTGATTTTAGAAAAATTCGACAATAAAAAAATCTTGATTCTTGCTCCCGTTGTAAAAGGTCGTAAGGGGCATTATCGAGAACTATTTGAACAAATTAAAAAATGGGGGTATTTAAGAGTTCGTGTTGATGGCAAGGTGCACGAGCTTACAAATAAAATTCAATTAGACAGATATAAAGTACATGATATTGAAATAGTAATTGATCGTTTAGAAGTAAATTCCGATTCCCGTATACGTATTTCCGAATCCATGCAATTGGCAATGAAACAGGGGAAAGGTATTATTATGGTTCAGCCTTTTGAAAAAGGAAAAAATGATGATGAGTATGGTAAAGTCGAATTTTTTAGTCGCCATTTAATGTGTGCCACATCAGCCATTTCGTATGATGAACCACAACCAAATTTATTTTCGTTTAATTCTCCCTATGGCGCATGTCCTAAATGCAATGGTTTGGGCATGGTTTCGGAGGTTGATATCACTAAAATTATTCCTAATAAAAAACTGAGTATCCGAAAAGGTGCAATAGCACCAATCGGGCCTCATAAAAATACTTGGATATTCAAACAATTGGAAGCTATCGGTGATAAATATGGATTTACATTAGACACTTCTATTGAAGATATTTCGGATGAAGCAATCAATACCATATTGTTTGGGAGCGACGAAATATTTAAAATAAAACAATATACGGATAGTGCCGCTTCTAGCTACAGCGTTGCTTTTGAAGGAATAGCAGTTTTTATTGTAAAACAGAATGATGAACAAAGTTCGCCTACTATCGAAAAGTGGATTTTAGGTTTTATGAATAAAGTTATTTGTCCAACTTGCAATGGTAGTAAGTTAAAAATGGAATCACTGCAATTTAAAATTGATTCTAAAAATATTTCAGAATTGTCTGAAATGGGAATCGTTGAATTAAATCAATGGTTTAAAACAATTGAAAATCGCTTAACGACTAAACAAAATATAATTGCTACAGAAGTTTTAAAAGAAATAAGAACTCGCCTCCAGTTTTTATTGGATGTAGGTTTAGATTATCTTTCTTTAAACAGAAGCTCCAGAACATTATCTGGAGGCGAGGCGCAACGTATTCGTTTAGCCACCCAAATAGGATCTCAATTAGTTGGTGTGTTATATATTTTAGATGAACCTAGTATAGGTTTGCATCAACGTGATAATGTACGGTTGATAAATGCTTTAAAAAACTTGCGAGATATAGGTAATTCGGTAATTGTAGTTGAGCATGATAAGGAAATGATACTCGCAGCTGATCATGTGATTGACATTGGTCCAGGAGCTGGGGTGCATGGAGGGCAACTAATTGCACAAGGAACGCCAACAGAAATTTTAAAATTCCACACACTTACATCCGATTATATTAACGGAGTAAAGGGGATAAAAATCCCACAAGAACACCGAAAAGGAAATGGTAAATTACTTGTATTAAAAGGTGCTACAGGGAATAATTTAAAAAATGTTTCGGTCGAATTTCCTTTAGGGAAATTGATTTGTATTACAGGGGTTTCAGGAAGCGGTAAATCTACACTGATAAATGAAACTCTTTATCCAATTTTAAATAAATATTTTTACAGGTCTGAAAAAAATCCAATGCCCTATAAATCAGTTAGCGGTTTAGAGTTTATTGATAAGGTAATAGGTATAGATCAGTCTCCTATTGGTAGAACAACGCGAAGTAATCCAGCGACTTACACAAACGTTTTTTCTGATATACGAACCTTGTTTGCTGAAATTCCAGAAGCAAAAATAAGGGGATATAAACCTGGTCGTTTTTCATTTAATGTAAAAGGAGGCAGGTGTGAAACCTGTCAAGGCGCAGGTTTGCGAACCATTGAAATGAATTTTTTACCTGATGTATATGTGAATTGTGAAACATGCGATGGTAAACGCTATAACAATGAGACATTAGAAATTCGTTTTAAAGGAAAATCAATAAGTGATGTGTTAAATATGACGATTGATGTAGCTGTTGATTTTTTTGCAAGCATCCCTTCCATAATTCAAAAAATTAGAACCTTAAAAGAGGTTGGGTTAGGATATATAACACTTGGTCAACAGAGCACAACATTATCGGGTGGGGAAGCGCAACGTGTAAAATTAGCTACCGAATTATCAAAACGAGATACAGGAAACACATTTTATATTTTGGATGAACCTACAACAGGTTTGCATTTTGAAGATATTCGGATTTTGCTCGAAGTGTTAGATAAATTAGTTAATACAGGTAATACCGTTTTAGTTATTGAACACAATCTGGATATAATAAAAGTTGCCGACCACATTATTGATTTAGGACTAGAAGGCGGAAATGCTGGAGGAACAATACTTGCATCGGGGACTCCTGAAGAAATAATTAAAAATAAGATTAGTTATACTGCAAAGTTTTTAAAAGAAGAATTCGTTAATTCAAAAAACAAAAAATAAATTTTACATTTAACGTAAACGCAATCATATATTTTTAATAAAATATAATAATGACAAATCAAGACGAAGATAAAATTCGGAAAGCTTTTGCAGCAAAAGATTGGAATGATATTAAAGCATCCGACTCATGGCAGATTTTTAAAATTATGAGTGAGTTTGTTGAAGGGTTTGAAAAAATGAGTCGTATAGGTCCGTGTGTTTCCATATTCGGTTCTGCACGCACAAAACCTACAAATCCATATTATAAATTGGCCGAAGAAATAGCTTTTAAATTAACTAAAGAAGGTTATGGTATTATAAGTGGTGGAGGCCCTGGTATTATGGAAGCTGCTAATAAAGGATCAAAAGAAGGAGGTGGAAAATCTGTTGGATTAAATATTGTTTTACCATTCGAACAAAGTTCAAATCCGTATGTCGATAATGATAAAAATATAAATTTTGATTATTTTTTTGTTCGTAAAACCATTTTTTTAAAATACTCACAGGGTTTTATTGCAATGCCTGGTGGATTTGGAACATTAGATGAATTGTTTGAATCTATAACATTAATACAAACCAATAAATTAGCGCATTTCCCCATTGTGTTAGTTGGTAAAAAATATTGGGATGGTTTATTAAATTGGGTAAAAGAAACGATGCTTTTAGAAGAAAATAATATTAGCGAAAAAGATTTAGAGCTCTTTAAAATAGTTGATACTGCTGACGAAGCTGTACAAATAATCAATGAGTTTTATACAAAGTATTTATTAAAACCTAATTTCTAGATTTAATTTTGTTAGCTTTTTGATGATATAAAACCCTTATTAGTAGGGCTTGTTTTTTTTTATGTTCCTAAAATACCTAATTTAATTAATTGTATAGCATGATTTTAAATTATAAAGTTCTCTTTTGGGCTTAGCCATTCATTTCTGTTTATTAACAAATCTGTGTTTACAAATACAGC
>CANCPZ010000125.1 GCA_947380175.1 Bacteroidota bacterium
AGGGTCGGAAGCCGAACCTGTCATTATCACTTTTATTTTGCCTTTGTCGTCTGCTGCATCATACCAAAGCGGTTTTAGTTTGATGATTTCATTTTGCAGTTCAACACAAATTCTACGGCTCATACACACAATCATTCCTTTGCCGTCTGCGGCTGAAAGGCGTTGTTCAAAATGCGTTACAATGTCTAAGGCAATTTGTTTTAATCGCTGAACGCTGCCTACAACGGCTTCTTTGCTTGCCCATTTTGCAAAGCGTTTTTGCTTTTCGGTCAGTTCATCGTTTTCGGTAACTTCTTCAACTCTTTGGTCTAATATTTTTTGGTCTGTGTCGCTTAAATCAATTTTTGCTAAACGACTTTCGTAATAAATGCGAACTGTTGCTCCATCTAAAACGGCTTGCTGAATGTCATATACATCAATGTAGTTTCCGAAAACTGCTTGAGTGTTCTTATCTTCTTTTTCTATTGGTGTTCCTGTAAAACCAATGAATGAAGCATTGGGCAAAGCATCCCGCATATTTTTGGCAAAACCATCAATAAAATCGTATTGACTTCTGTGGGCTTCATCTGCAATTACCACAATATTTCTGCGGCTGCTTAACTCAGGATATTTTGCTCCTGTTGTTTCGGGTAAAAACTTTTGAATAGTGGTAAATACTACACCGCCCGAAGCCACTGAAAGTTTTTCTCTTAAATCGTCTCTGCTCTCGGCTTGTTTTGGTTTCTGACGAATAAGTTGTTCGCAGTTACCGAATGTTTCAAATAGTTGTTGGTCTAAATCATTTCGGTCGGTTAAAACCAAAATCGTAGGGTTATTCATTTCTTCGGCTAATACCAATTTGCCGGTATAGAAAACCATACTCAAGCTTTTTCCGCTTCCTTGTGTATGCCACACCACACCTGCCCGTTGGTCGCCTTTTGGTTGGTCTTTTACAGATGGCAACCCAAAATGTGATGGTGGCTCGTTGGCAACATTTTCGGGAACGGATGCTGCTCTTATAGTGCTTTCAATGGCTTTATTTACGGCATAGTATTGATGATATGCTGCAATTTTCTTGATGGTTTTTTCCTTCGTTTTTTCAAACACTATGAAATGGCGAATGACATCCAATAAAGTTTCTTTGTTGAGCAAACCTTTAATCATTGGTTCCATTTCGGGTTCACGCAAGCTGTCAACTACTGTGATGCCGTCTGCGGTTTTCCATTCCATAAAGCGACTATAATCGCTGCTCAACGTTCCTGCTTTGGCAAACCAACCATCGCTTACCAATAGAAAAGTGTTGTAGTTGAAAAGCGAAGGAACTAATTGCTTATAGGTTTGCAGTTGATTATAGGCTGCTTTTACATCGGCTGTTTCATCGGTAGCGTTTTTCAATTCTATTACGACCAATGGCAAACCATTAACAAACAAAACAATATCAGGTCTTTTGTTATTGTGATTTTCAACTACAGTAAATTGATTGATGGCTAAAAACTCATTATTGTTTGGGTTTTCAAAATCAATGAGCCAAACTTTATCTGTTTTTGTTTTGCCTTCGCCAATACTAAATTTTACGTCAACACCTTCGGTTAGCATTTTGTGAAAATGCTCGTTGTTGTCGGCTAAACTTACGGTAACGATGCGTAACGCTTTTTTAAATGCTTCTTCTTTGGCTTCTTCGGGAATTGTTGGGTTGAATTTGTCAATAGCGGTTTTCAATCGCTGTTGCAAAACCACTTCTGTATAATCTCTTTCCTTTTTATCACCTTCGGCAATATCAGGACCATACAACACCGTATATTCCAAGTCTTCGCTTAGAATATCCAATGCAATTTGTTCTATTTCGCTTTCGGTGATAAAATTTCTCATTTCTTATTTGTCTTTTTCTTCTTCAAGTGCATCCTTATTTTCTGTGAAATAATAAAGATTGGTTAGTTCTGATTTCAGGAAGTCATCATTTAATAATTGCAGAAATAATTGCTTTGAGACTTTTGTTTTCAATATCAGTTTCATGTTCGCTTTATTGAATTTGAACTTTTTGCTCAACATTGGATGCTTCAAGGCAAAATCAATTACAGTTTGCGGTTTTAAATCAAGCACTTTACTGGTTGATTTAATATTCATAATCTTTTTGGCAAACTTCACATCATCGGCAATTCCTTTTAAATCGTTGATGTCAGCCAATAACCCTTTTGCTTCAATTTTATCAAGATAAACATTCGCCTTTGCTTTTATTATTTTATCAAAGCCAAACTCACGTTGTAATACACCCAATGCCTTATCGTTTACAATAATGATTTCTTCTTTCACTTTCATAAATTCAAATGAGCCACTAATTCGTAGCACATCTTTATCCATCATTACCAAACGCTGATTATCTTCTTTAAGTCCTAAATACTTCGTATCTCTTTTTATCAATGATAGTTGATTGAAGTTTTTGAAAATTCTAATCTTGTGTTGGTGAGAATTGCCAATGACAATTAAATAACCCCTTAAATCTTCTAAGGTCTGTTTTGAGAAATCAAACTTTGGTAACTTTTGTAAATCAACATCAGTATTTAAAACTTGCAGTTCTTCTGGCATTTCATCGTAGTCGTATGAATACACAGAGTTTTTTCTGTTGTCAATTTCGCTTAGCTTTCTGAATAGCAACTCTTCGTTATCAGTAAGTGTTACTTTGATGTAATCTTTTACTAAGCGAAGAATTTCATCCTTTGCTTCATCAGCGATGTCTGCTTTTTTCAAAGCAAGTTTTTCTTTCTCAACTGTTTGAAAATATATTTCAATCCCTAAAACGCTTTTAGGGTCGTTGATGAATTTTATCTCTTTTAGAAATTCTTCTTTAGTCATTAGCAGTTACTTTTTTTACGAAAAAAATATTGTCGTCAATATGTGTGAATTTAATTGTGTCTTTCTCCTGCAACTTGCCTTTGACTATTGCAGTCATTTTTCTGCCTGAATTTGTTTTGATTTTATATAGGTTAAAATTCCAAACGGCCAGTGTTGGATTGGTATAGAAAATATTGGTCTTGATGTAAATCCAGCCAATCAAGCCCAAAACCAAAAGAAGCATTATGAAATTTCGCTTCAAGGTTAAATCAAAGTCAAGGTCAAAGCAAAGAAGCGGAACAATGTAAGTAGCAAAAAAAGTAAGGTTCTCAAAATTCAAGTTTTCAATCTCTGTAATTATTTCAGGATTTGAACTGCTGCTTTCAATTACTCTGTATTTGAATTGTCTGTAAAATATTATTCCCAATACAATCATTCCGATGCAAAACATCGGGATTTTATTTTCAAAAGCTACTTTTCCAACTTCTTTCCAGCCTACAAATGAACAATCAACACCGAAGCAAACAGGAAATTCAATTCTGTTCAGGAATAGTAGTCCAAACAAAAGTATAAGTGAAACGATATATAGTTTAATTTTTAGCAGCAAGGGGTTCTAAATTTATTTCTCCATTAAGGAGTTTTGGCAAAAATGAATCTCTAAGTTTTGTAAGTGTTACTATTTGATTGCTGTTGTTAAACAGCATTTCGAATAATGGTGAAATGATTGAATCAAATTTTTGTAGAATAATTGTTTCGGGAATTAAAAGAGTTAAGCTTTTTAATGCGGTGGAATTTAGTCCAGGTATTGCTGCACCTGTTCCCTTATTATTCATTTCCGTTAAAATAAAATCTGTATTCAACCAGAGGTAAAGAAAATATTGAAAGTGTGTTTCGATTGTTTGCAAACGGTAAACATGCTCATTGATTGTGCAAACTTGAAAAGGGAAGTCAAAAGCATACATGCTAATATGAGGTTTGAAATCTCCGGGCTTTCCCCCGTCTTTATAGATGAGAATGTCTTTATGTTTTAGTTTTCCCTTTGTCATTTTCTCAAAAAACTCTTTCGGAATAAATTTATTTTTTGAGAAATCGTATTCACCTGCTTTAAGAATATTTTCAGCACCAATACTAATTACACCTTGAGCAATATTTTTCACACCTCCTTTAGGTCTTGAACCAACTTTTAATTCTAAAATTATTTCTTCAAGATTACCTACTCTCCAATTCTTTGGGATTTTGCCCAACTTGCTTTCTTGCATTTCTCCTGTTGAGTTTGGGTAATTATAACTTACAAACCACTCATTGAATAAAGTTTTGAGAATGGTTTCTAGAGTTTCATTGATTTGTTTGTTTAGCTCAATTTTATTATCCAATGAACAGAGAATAGAGGCAACTTTTTTTTGAGTTTGTTTATTAGTTGGTGCTGAGATTTCAAAATTTGAAAAATCTGTTTTGTTTATAATTGGAACTGCTGTGCTGTGATGTCCAACATTTCTAAGTTGTGGCGAAATATTTTTGAGTGCATAAAACACAAAGTCATTATCAAATTTGTCATTGCAAATAATAGAATTGATTTGTTGATTTGATAAACTTGGCTTTGTGGTTTTTACAACTTTGCCTAAGTCAGAACCAATACATGAAACACAAATTGTATCAGTCGGCAATAAATTATTTCGTAAAATATTTTTTCCTGTTTCGGATAAATAGCGTTGCGTTTGAAAGATGTGTTTTTGCCCTTTCATATCAACTGGTGTGATGAATGGAAATTCCTTTCCAAAATTCTCCTTATCTTTTGTCGGTGGTGTTTTTCCAGTAACAACTTTCCCAAGGTCTGAAACTTTATATGTCTTCCATTTATTAGAACTCATATCCAATTTCAATTAAGTTTTTGCGAACTTCTTTTTCCAAGGTATCGCTTTGTAAAAATTGTTCTGAAAGTTTTGTTGTAAGTGTTTGCATTTTTTCTTCAAAAGGAATTCCGTCTGTTTCTTCTTCCTCTGTGCCTACATATCTACCAGGCATCAATACCCAATTATTTTCTTTTACTTCTTCAATTGTTGCTGACTTGCTGAAACCTGTTTTGTCCTCATAGGTTCCGTTTTTATTTCTCCAATTGTGATAAGTATCTGCAATGTATTTTATTTCATCATCAGTAAACTCTTTGTTTCTACGGGTTACTAAATTTCCAATCTTTCTTGCATCAATAAAAAGTATTTCGTTGCTGCGGTTTCTAAATTTTCCGTTCGTTTTGTTTCGTGCTAAAAACCAAAGGCAAGCTGGAATAGTTGTGTTGTAAAATAATTGTCCGGGTAAGACAACCATACAATCAATCAACCCTGCTTCAATCATGTTCTTTCTTATTTCTCCTTCACCACTGCTATTGCTATTTACACTTCCGTTTGCCAATACAATGCCTGCCGTTCCGTTGGGGCTTAGTTTATGTATGAAGTGTTGCAACCAAGCATAGTTGGCGTTGCCTGTGGGTGGCACTCCGTATTTCCAGCGTTGGTCGTCACGCAATTGTTCGCCACTCCAATCGCTAATATTAAATGGCGGATTAGCTAAAATAAAATCTGCTTTTAAATCTTTGTGCTTGTCGTTTAAAAATGTATCACCTAATTCAATCTTAGCATCAATACCTCTGATTGCTAAATTCATTTTTGCAAGTCGCAATGTTGTTGGGTTACTCTCCTGTCCGTATACAGAAAGGTCTTTGATGTTACCTTGATGCTGTTCTACAAATTTTTCGCTCTGCACAAACATACCACCACTACCGCAGCAACCATCATACACTCTACCATTAAATGGTTCAAGCATTTGTACTAATAGTTTTACAATACTTTCTGGGGTATAAAATTGTCCTCCTTTTTTTCCTTCGGCATCAGCAAACTGTCCTAAAAAATATTCGTACACTCTACCGAGTAAATCTTTTGCTTTATGCCCACCTTGATTAAAACCAATGGTTCCAATTAAATCAATAAGTTCTCCTAACCGTTGTTTGTTTAATTCAGGGTCGGCATAAATTTTCGGTAATACCCCCTTCAAACTATTGTTTTGTTTTTCAATAGCATCCATTGCATCATCTATAAATTTGCCAATAGTGGGTTGTTTGGCTCTATCCTGTAAATATTGCCAACGTGCTTTTTCAGGAACAAAGAAAATATTGTTTGCTAAATATTCATCCGCATCTTCGGGGTTAGCACCTTCGTATTCGCCTTTACCTTCCAATAGTTTATTGTACAACTCACTAAAAGCATCTGAAATATACTTTAAGAAAATAAGCCCCAACACAACGTGTTTATATTCGGCAGCATCCATATTGCTTCGCATTTTGTCGGCTGCCGTCCAAAGGGTTTTTTCTAGGTCTTTTATGTTGTTCATGTTTAAAACTAAAGGTGTATTTCCAAAGGCACTAAAATACAAAAAAAGGAGGGCTATTTTCAATATATCCCCTAAAAATTAAGGGCTGTAAGCGAAATGCCGATGTTTACTGCCTTGTGAAAATCGATTTCCAAGTAAACACTTTTAAAATTGAAGGTAATTGGCAACTAATTTCAATTATTTTCAATGTTTTTCAATTGCTACACAACTTCTTCTTAATTGCTACGCAATGTGTTTTTAATCTTTTATATGTAAGATAAACCCAAATATTTAGGGTTTATCTTACATATAAAAGTCAATTCGTACATAGGTTTAGCAGTAATTGGAAAAATATACTGGAAGTAGGGTTTAATAAGGGGAAAACAACAACACATTTTTAATCATTTCTAATTATTTTCAATGTTTTTCAATTGTTTTTTAATTACTACACAATCATTTTTCAATTAATAAAATCGGTTTTTAAATGTATTGTAACAGGGTGTAACACCTGTTACACTGTTACAAGGTGTTACACTTTGTTACGTTTTAAAACCCGACCAACTTTTACTGGGTTGGTATTTAATTGCCGGGCAATTTCACGGTCGGTTAAATGTGGTTGTGAGGCTTTAAGAGAGAGGATGGAAGAATCTAAATCGGCTTGCTCGTTTTCGGAAGGTTGTTTTAAATGCTCACGTTCGTTGCTAAAGTCTATAAATTCAAAAGCTAAAAAATTGTAGGGCTGTGAAATTTCACAAGTGATAATATTTTCACTATCATAAATAACTTCAGTTGCCCTTGCCTTTAATTGCTTCAGGTAACGAAGGCTTTTATCCTTGCAACTTTCGCCAATAGCAAAAATGCTGTCGGCAAAGTTTGAAAGGTGCTTACTTCCCGCTAGGTCGTTTTTAGTAATTGGAAAAATCAAATTTCGCTTTGGTGTATGTGCCAAAGCAAGTATAGATAAGTTGTGCTTAATTTTTAGTTCCTTCAACCGTTTCATTAATGGCAATGCTTCTTTTGCGGTCTCAGTCGCTTGCGTTTTTAAATACGTTAAGTTGTCAATGATTAATATTTTAGCATCGTATAGTACAATGTTATTTTCAATCGCTTCAAACAATGCTTTTTCAAAATCATTAAAATCGGTGCAATCAGGATTAATTTCGATGCGTAAAAAATTATTATCAAAAATATAATGATTCGCATAGTTGATTGAATAACGTTTTTCAAATTGTTTATCACTCATTTCAAAATCAAAATACATTACAACTTGTTTTTTCGCTTCTAATTTAAAACCCCTAATCCCTTCGCCATTGCTAATGGAATTAGCTATTTGAACCGCCAATATTGATTTGCCTAAATTGGTATCGGCAAATAAAATACAGAGTTCTTCTTCGTGCCAAAATTCGGAGAATAGCATCTTTGGAATAGGGCGGCTCTTAGCATCATTAATACATTGATTAACGGAACGCACCAACAAAAGATTATTTACATCTTCCGTTTTTGCCTCTTGTTTCATGCCTTTTTGTATGGGTGTATAGTCAATCACAATTAAAATGGATTATAAGTAATTCTTGAAAAATTGTGTCCGTTAGGTCGGCAATGCAAATAAATTGAATGACCATTTAATTGCGTATCAATTTTTTCTAAACGTTGCATTTCTTTATCTATGTTTTGCCAAACCTCTAAAAACCTAATGGAATTAATGGTGTTGTGGATTCCAACTAAATTTTTAATTAAAATATTTTGCTTATCAATATAAATTTGATTTGCATTTTCACGCTGTGCATATTTTTCAAGGTCTTTAATTAAGCCCTGAATAATGCTTTCGAGAGAAGTTATACTTCGCTGAATTTTCATAGCTTACCTCCCTTCTAAATCGGATTTTACATTTCCATCTAATAACCATTTTTCCAACTCAGATTTTTGGAAATACAATTTCTTTCCCTTTTTAATAAAAGGAATTTGTTGTTTGGAAGTAAAGCCGTAAACCGTTTGCTCTGCTAGGTTTAGGTAGATTGCTGTGTAAGCTCCCCCAA
>CANCPZ010000126.1 GCA_947380175.1 Bacteroidota bacterium
TAAATGATATGTATCAGTTTTTTTATGTTGGTTTTTTTATTTAAAAGCATTGTTCTTTTTTTTATTCTCAAAAAAAGAACGAAAGAAATATTCAATAGTGTTTGAAATTTAGTTCATTAAAAAGCATTGTCCTTTCTTTTGATTCTCCAAAAGAAAGAACGAAAGAAAAAGCGATCGCGAAAACCAACCTACCGTTTTTGTTTGCCCTCAAAGCCCTTGCTATGCTTCCACGAAACTTTGGGTTCGCTCTTTTTGTTGACGGCAGCCGCACCCATACTAAGGTGTTTGTAATTTTTGTACAAAAAAACAACGAATAAAATAAGCTTTTTATAGCAATAGCTTAGGGTGTAGCTTGTGTTAAGGGTGTATTTTATCATGTATAGCATTTATACATGAGAAGCTTATCATGTATAAATATTTAATTATTTTATACATGATGATTGCATCTGGTAAAAACAATTACAAAACAAAAAGTAAAAAAATATGGTTATTTTAAAAGCGAAAAGGTGTTCAATAATCAAAAATAAATTGTATTTTTTTAAACCAATTTTTATAAAAAAAAGTAGCCATCATTCATTATTTATTTTGGCTGTAGGCGCTTAATTTATGAATAAGGTTAACTACATACTCCAACTGCTGATCGCGCGAAAGGTCCGAATTATCTAATAAAATAGCATCGCTAGCTTGTATCAAGGGATTTTCTTTGCGGTGCGTATCTTCATGATCGCGTTGAATTAAATTTAATCTTACTTCGCCAAATGAAACATGCTGGCCTTTAAAAGTAAGTTCGTCAAACCTCCGCTGTGTGCGGATATCGGTATCGGCAGTCATAAAAAGTTTTAATTCGGCATTCGGAAAAACATTTGTTCCAATGTCTCTGCCATCCATTACAATGCCTTTATTTTTTCCTAAATCGCGTTGAATAGCAATCATATGAACTCGCACCTCGTGTATGGCACTTATTTTACTTACTGTTTCAGAAACAAACATCTGGCGAATTTCTTTCTCCACATTTTCACCATTTAAAAATGTATCCGACGATTTTGTAATTGGATTAAATTCAAAGCCAAGTTTTATTTCGTTAAGGAGTTTAATTATTTCTTCGGGCAAAAAACTACCATCTTTAATTACACCTTTTTTAAAGGCATAAAGTGTAACACAACGATACATAGCTCCAGAATCGGCGTAAGCATATCCTAAATGAGCTGCCAAGGCCTTTGCTAAGGTACTTTTACCACACGATGAATAACCATCAATTGCAATTGTAATTTTAGACATAAAATACTGTTTGGGCTAAGCACACAATCATCGATTATTTTTTTGAATAAAAACTATTGATATCGAAGCTAAGCGAAAAATTATTGGATGCTCCTGCTAAATGATAAACAGCGCGGGCATAACTTAAATGAAACTTATAAATACGCAAGCCAAAACCAAACGAAAAACCATCCATTCCGCGTTTTGCTGGTACAATTAATTCTTTTCTGCGTTGGTAATTATACCCCAAGCGTAAAAATAAATTTTTGGTAACTAAAAACTCACCACCAACAACTAAATGACGCATCAACTTATCGCCAAATAATTTATATTTATTTTGTTTGATGGCCTCACCGGTTAAGGGATCGCTAGTAAGCACAGGGTTGGCTGGATCTTGATAGGTTAAATCCCACTTTTCAATATTTTCGTACACAACCGAAAAACGAAAAGGAATGTGTTCGGGCTTTTTTGAAAAACCAATTTGCATTTCAAACGGCAATTTCTCGTTGTTGCCTTGTACATAAGGCTTCCATTGCCGCCCCATATTTTTTATAACAGCAGCAAGCGCAAAATTATGTTTTGGTATTACATAGCTTGCTCCTAAATCAACAGCCGATCCAACTGAAGTATAGGAATCTAAGTGCGAATAAATTGTTTTTAGCGTAGCACCAACTGTAAAATTTGAATCTAAAATAGAACGTGCATAGGCAATATTAAAACTGGTTTCGTTTGCCCCAAAAACACCATCAATAGTACCTAGTTCATCGGCACGGGTCATTTTACCATAATCTAAGTAATGAATGCCTACACTAAAATTGCCAACATTAGCCACGTGTTTTGCATAAGCAACATAACCATAATTTACTCCTGCAAAATATTTTACATAGCTTAAGGCCACATTGTTATTCATGGAATCGGTAAGTAAAGCAGGGTTTGTTAATGTTAAATTTAAATCATTATCCCTTACCGAAATAAGATTACCTCCCATAGAAGAAACACGAGCAGAAATAGGTAGGTTTAAAAACTCGTAGGTATTGTTACCTCCCACCTGTGCAAAAACAGCGGTGTTTATTAAAAACAAAAATAAAAATACGTGTGGTTTACGAATGTTCATCAACACAAATGTAATTAAAAATATTCGGGTGAAGAACGAGGTACGTGGTTAAAATATTGTTTGAAGTAGAAATATAACCTAAGGTTTATATCCAGATAAACAGCGCTTTTAAAAAAAAGACAAACTGCTTATTGTTTTACAAATCGAAATCGAATTTAAAATCAAAATTCTGTTGATCATCAAGCTGATTTTATTTTTGATAAAAAAGCTGATTTTTAGCTAAATCCAACTAGTTCATTAACTCCAAGATAAGCTTATCAACTGTGATGCCTTCAGCTTCGGCTTTATAATTTCGAACAATGCGATGACGCAAAATTGCAGGTGCTACCGCTTTTACATCTGCAATATCAGGCGAATATTTACCATTTATTAACGCATGGCATTTGGCTCCAATAACTAAAAATTGAGAAGCGCGAGGTCCTGCACCCCACGATAAATAGCTGTTTGATAATTCGGCAGCCAATGGTGTGCCTGGGCGCGTTTTAGCAGCTAGCTTAACAGCATATTCCAATACATTATCCGCAATTGGAATGCGACGAACAAGTTCTTGAAAATAAATTATTTCGTCGGCTGTTACTACTTTTTTTAATTCCACATTTTTATTTGAAGTGGTATTTTTTACAACCAGTAATTCATCTTCAAACGATGGATAATTTAACCACACATTAAACATAAAACGATCCAATTGCGCTTCGGGCAATGAATAAGTACCCTCCTGTTCAATTGGATTTTGGGTTGCTAAAACAAAAAAAGGTTTATCCAATTGGTATTTTTTACCAGCAGTAGTGATGCTTCGCTCTTGCATGGCTTCAAGCAAAGCTGCTTGCGTTTTAGGAGGTGTTCTATTTATTTCGTCGGCTAAAATGATGTTTGCAAAAAGAGGGCCTTTAATAAATTTAAATTGCCTGTCATCTCCCAATATTTCGGATCCTATAATATCCGAAGGCATTAAATCAGGAGTAAACTGAATTCGATTATACGTTAAACCCAATACATCCGAAATGGTATTAACCAATAAGGTTTTTGCGAGCCCAGGAACACCAATTAATAAACAATGCCCATTACTGAATATAGAAATAAGTACATCTTTTATTACCTCATTTTGCCCAATAATTACTTTACTTATTTCAGCATTTAATTGATTGTATTTTACAACAAATGCATCTGCTGCTTCTACGTCTGATTTATACATTTTAAATTCGAAGTTTTATAAATATCAATTGAATTTAGTAATCCTAAATTTTGTATTAAATAGCTGTGAATTTTTTTAAATAATAACCGATGTATTATTATTAAAAAATTAATTTACCCACTTACTATTAAACATACAGTTTTTAAAATCATCGGCTAAGTGCACATAGGTAACACCTACTTTTTTACTTATCCACACTTGCACTGCATCTTGTTGTTTTTTTGCTAAAGCAGCACCTTGAATTTTCTGATAATCATCAATCAAATTGGCTTTATGAGGAGTTGTTCTGTTTTTTAAAAATAATATTCGATAAGCTTGTTTACCATCACGCGTAGTCATTGGCATAGGTTTAGTTAACTCGCCCACTTTTAATTTTTCAACGGCAAAAGCAATTGTTTGATCCATTTGCCCTATCTCATCCATCTGAAATCGGGTAGCACCTGTATTAGGGTTAACTAATAAACCTCCGCTGTTTTTACTTTCTTCCTCATCCGAATATTTTGCAGCTGCTTCTGAAAATGATAGGGTGTCGGTAGCAGAAAGTTTGGTATAAATTGTATCCAATGATAGTTTTGATTTTACCAAATCGGCAACATCAATTTTAGGAGATATCAATAAACTTCGTGCATCAACCTCTTCTCCTCTTCGCTCAATTAATTGAATAATAAAAAAACCATAAACGGTTTCGAACACTTCGCTAATTTCATTTTTTTTAATTTTAAAAGCTTGTGCATCCCATTCAGGAACAAATTGTCCACGCTGAATATGTTCATACATTCCACCTTTATTAGCAGATCCTGGATCCTCGGAGTACAGTGCTGCCATTGCAGCAAAACTACTTTGTCCTTTCATTATACGCTGACGTATTTCTTCAATTTTATCTTTCGCCTCTTTTTTTGCTGCTGGTGTTATGGATGGTCGTTTTACAATTTGCCCTACTTCTACTTCAGCATTGATATACGGAATTGAATCATCTGGAATATTGTTAAAATATTTTTTTACATCGTTTGGTGTTACACTTATATCATTCGAAATTTTACTTTGCATTTGTTGTGCTAATAATAAATCGCGAATATTATCCTTTAAATCGGCCTTAAAATCATCAACCGATTTGCCATAAAAAGATACAAATTTTTCTTCAGAACCAAACTGCTGAATGTAAAAACGAATACGTTTATCTAACTCCTGATCTACTTGAGCATCGGTAACATCCAAACTATCTTTTTGAGCTTGTGCTAATAATAATTTTTGAAACAAAAGCTCTTCCAGTAATTTACAGCGCGTATTTTCATTTACCGGTTCCTGAGCCGAAACCATCTGCTGAAATTGGGCTTCTAGCTCCGATTGCATAATTGGATTAACACCCACAATTGCAATAATACGGTCAATCACTTTTTCTTGCGCATGAATACTAGCAGAACATAACAAACTAAAAAGGAATGGAATAATTATTTTTTTAAAATTCATTTGAATGACGATTATTACTTTAGGTAAATTTCTATTTTTTTATTGTTTGCTGCATCATTATAAACATCCACTTTCATTTTTGTTACAAGCTGCAATTTTCTTTTGTTTAAAATAATGTTTTTAATGTTTTCTTTCTCAAAAGCTAAAGGCGAAAGACTGTTGCGAATTTTAAACCCTTTAATATTTACAAAATATTTATTCAGCGAATCGCTAACCTCAATGTATCGATTATTTTGCAAAAATAACTCTTTATTATAGGTTTGAATAGGAATTTCTTTCAGTAAATCGTTAAACAATAACCAGGAATTATCATCTAAATAAAAGTTTTGAGCAAACTGATGACAATAACTTGCTAGCTGCTCTCTATCCTTCATGTTGTCGGACTTATACCACTTTATTAATTTATCAATTCCCGGCGCTTTTTTGCTAACTTTTACATAAATAACTTTAATAATATTATCCTTTAATTCAAAATCGCCTTGATTTTCATTGTAATATTTTTCAATTTCTTCATTGGTAATTAAAGTGTCTAATTTTTGCTTTACCAATTCCTTTTCGTAAACATACGTGATTAAGGAATTGCGATAATCCTGCAACTGCTTTTCTACATTTTTTTGTTCGTCGGTAAGATTGTTTTCGGCTTTTTGAATAACCAATGATTCTCTCACCCAATTATCAATGTACTTTTTTAATAAATCAATACTATCCTTTGATGAAGTTCCAATAGGAACAATATCTTTAATATCATCTTCATATAAATAGGCATTATTAGCACGAGCAATAGCTACCCGATTTTGATCTTTATTGAGCTTGGTATTACAAGCAAAAAAAACAAGTAGAATTAATATGTAGAGGTAATTAAATTTCAATTAGTTTATCCTATTAAGCAAGTTAATTATCAAATAAGTTTTGTAAGTAAAAACTAAAAAAGTTTACAATGCAAAAAGCATCGTAAACTTTTTCCAACAAATAAAAACACTTTATTTAACTGAAGAAAGTACACTTTTATCAATAGATACCGTATATTTTTTCTTTAATGATTCAACCCATTCTTTTTCTAAAAAGTTCTGATAATCGGCTGTAACCAACCCTTTTGAATCGACATACGATTTTATTTCAGGTTTTAATAATTTTGATGTTACAACAATAATACTTTTTTTATCTTTTTCAGAAACCAAATCCTTTGTTGTTCCTGGATTCCAATTTTTATCTACAAACTCATTTTCGCCTTTGTTAAAAGTACGCGTTTCTACTTGTAGGTTAAGTTGAGAATCTTTATTTATTTCCGCTAAAATATCTTTTTCAGATTTTTTCTTTTTCAAAAATGCATTCACACGTTTTGCTATTTTATCATCCAAACAAGTATAAACAGAAGCTTCTACTCTTTCATCCCACATATAATTTGCTTTATTTGTTTCGTAAAATGCTTTGGCACCTAGGGTATCTTTTACAGCTTTCGACCAAACTTTTTCATCGGTCAATTCAAACAATAAAATACCATCGCGATACTCTTGCATCAACGCTTTAAATTCAGGGTATTTTTGATCTAAATGCGCTTCCTCATTTTCAATAACCATTTCGTCTACATATTGATTGTATAACTGATTAACAATCATTTTAAAATCAGTTTTTGGTCGTTTACTCTGATGAGAAGCTATGTACGAAGCAAAATCCTTTTGAGTAAAAACCTTGTCTTTAAAATTAAATAATACTTTTTTAAATGCATCCGCTTTTGTTGCATCCCAACGACCTTCGTATAAAGTGGTATCCATTATCTTGTAAAACTCATCGCGGTTTTTTAAGTTTTCTTTAAATTTATTTTCAACTTTTGCTTTTGCAATTAATGAAGTGCGACCAACTTGAGAACGAGAATCTTTAGAAACTTTAGCTTTTAAATCAGTTTTCATATCTTCGAATGAAGCCAAGCCACGCTTATCAATTAATTTAACAATATGCCAACCGTATTTTGTACGCATAGGCTCGCTATAATCGCCTTTATTTTTTAAATCAAACGCTGTTTTTTCAAATTCTGCAGGCATTTTTCCTGTTCCAAACCAAGGTAGTTCTCCACCTTTTTTTGCAGATGCTTTATCATCCGAAAACTGTTGAGCCAACTCGTCAAATTTAGCTCCGGCTTTTAATTTGGTGTAAATTTCATTTATTTTTGTGATAGCATTTATTGAATCATCCTTTGTTAAATTAGCAGTTATTTTCACCATTATATGTGCAACCAACACCTCTCCCTGCGCTTTTCTACGATCAACCACTTTAATAATGTGATAGCCATATCTGGTGCGCACAGGCATTGATATGTCGCCAACTTTAGTATTATAAGCAGCGCTTTCAAACTGATAAACCATTTGCATAGAAGTAAAATAACCTAAATCGCCGCCATTATCTTTTGCCGAAGGATCATCAGAAATACCTTTTTCAGATGCTACTTTATTAAAATCTTCGCCTTTTAAAATGCGAGCACGAATTTTAAGGATTTTATTATATGCCTCCAATGTGTCATTTGGCAAAGCTCCTTCAGCAACTTTTACTAAAATGTGCGAAGCGTGAACATCTTCTTGTAAACGATCGTATGTTTGTTTTAATAATTTTTCATTCACATCTTTATCGGTCAAATAAGGCTGTGCTAGCTGCTTACGATACCCACTTAATTCATCCTTAAATGACTTTGCAGTATCTAAACCTAATCCCTCTGCTTCTTTTACTTTTAATTTAAAATTCACAAAAAGATCAATATACTCATTCAATGATTTTGAATCACCGGATGCCTCCTTGGTATTATTTTTATGATATACATTTTCAAACTCCGAAACAGTAACTTTTGTACCACCAATAGTCATAAGAACTCCGTCTTTATTATTTTGTGCATTTGCACCATTAAAAAAGAACAATGCCAAAGGAAGCATTAAAGATTTTAAGAAAACACTTTTGTTCATAGCTTATTTTTTTATTTAGGATTACAAATGT
>CANCPZ010000127.1 GCA_947380175.1 Bacteroidota bacterium
TGGTTTAACTTTACGGAAATATCTAATAATAAATATAATAAGGATTACTATTAAAATTGCTACAAGCGTTCCGTAAACCACATACATGTTATCTTTTAACCAATCAAGCCAAGAATAACTTTCTTCATATGGTGGTTTAATGTCTTTGATTGCTTGTGTAGTATCAACAGCTACTGTTCCAACTTGCAGTATTAGAGGTTCTGTAAAAACACCATTCGTATCATCGTTCACCATAAATTTTAACGGTGGCATTGCCCAATATCCCGAATCAAAAGATGTAATATAAATTGTTTTTGTTTGTCTGAACTGAAATAAATTAGATGAATCAGGTATGATAGTATCAATTTTTGTTTGACTAACAACTTCTATTTCTTTACGAATAGTATCTGTAATTAAGGGCCATCGAATTTTAATTTGCTTGCCTTTATCTATTCGATAATCGACACTCAACTGTAATTTAACCTGTTGACCAATTTGTATATTATTACTATCAAGCTTTGCAATAGCCTTTATTTCCTGAGCATTTAAAGAATAAGAAAACAGAAATAATAATGCGACAATAGTGGCATACATACATCGTGTTATATTTATTTTTCTTACTGTCATTTTATTTTCAAAACAATTTTTTAAAAAACGAATTACATAAATTGTAAATTCAATGCAATTTGCAATTTGTAAGCTATGCCCTTCTTTTAAATAAGTTCATTAAAGGCTGAATATAAGGTTCGCTAGTATTTATGTTAGTTGAATCTACTCCACTTCTAATAAATAAATCTTTTAAATAAGCTTCGTGTTTTTTTGATTCAACTGCATAATGTAAACGAACATTTTTATCAGAAGTATCAACCCACTGAATATTGCCTGTTTCAGCATCTTTTACTTTTATCAAACCAACATTAGGAAGTTCCTGTTCTCTTTTATCATAAATACGAAGGGCAACTAAATCGTGTTTTTTATTTGCAATTTTTAAAGCATCAATAAATCCTGAATCCATAAAATCAGAAATTAAAAATGCAATACTTCTTTTTTTGATAACGTTTGTTAAATATTTTAAAGCCAGTTTAATATCTGTTTTTTTATGCGCTGGTTCAAATTCAATTAAATCGCGAATGATTCGTAAAATATGACTTTTACCTTTTTTAGGAGGAATAAATTTTTCGATTTTATCAGAAAAAAAGATGACACCAATTTTATCATTATTTTGAATTGCTGAAAAAGCGAGTACCGCGCACAACTCTGTTATTAAATCTTGCTTTAATTGTTTTTGAGTGCCAAATTCACCCGATGCACTTACGTCAACAAGCAACATAACGGTCATTTCGCGTTCTTCTTCAAAAACTTTTACATAGGTATTATTAAAACGGGCAGTAACATTCCAATCAATCGAACGAATATCATCTCCTGGCTGGTATTCACGTACTTCACTAAAAGTCATACCACGACCTTTAAACGCACTGTGATACTCTCCTGAAAATAGTTGATTGGATAGACCCCGAGTTTTTATCTCGATTTTTCTAACCTTTTTTAATAGCTCTGAGGTTTCCATTATTATGGTACTTCAACAGTATTTAAAATTTCATTAACAATCATTTCGGTGGTAATATTTTCAGCTTCTGCTTCGTAAGTCAATCCAATACGATGACGCATTACATCAAGACATACAGCTCTCACATCTTCAGGAATAACATAACCTCTGCGTTTAATAAAAGCATATGCTTTTGCTGCCATGGCTAAATTAATACTTGCACGTGGAGATCCTCCAAAACTAATCAATCCTGCAAATTTAGTAAGCTTATATTCAGCTGGATAACGTGTTGCAAATACAATATCAATAATATACTTTTCGATTTTTTCATCCATGTACACATCCTTTACAACAGCACGCGCTTTCAAAATATCTTCCTGACTAAGAATTTGATTTACACTTGGATATACACTTGCTAAATTTTGACGAATGATTTTACGCTCATCCTCTTTGTTAGGATAACCTACAACCAACTTCAACATAAAACGATCCACTTGCGCTTCAGGCAATGGATAAGTACCTTCCTGTTCAATTGGATTTTGTGTAGCTAAAACTAAAAATGGATTTGGTAATTTAAATGTTTTATCACCAAGTGTTACTTGTTTTTCTTGCATTGCTTCAAGCAAAGCACTTTGAACTTTTGCAGGAGCACGATTAATTTCATCCGCCAAAATAAAGTTGGCAAAAATAGGACCTTGCTTAACAGAAAACTCTTCACGTTTTTGATTGTAAATCATTGTACCAATTAAATCGGCTGGCAATAAATCAGGAGTAAACTGAATACGACTAAAATCAGCATGAATACAAGATGCTAAGGATTTTATTGCTAATGTTTTTGCTAATCCAGGAACACCTTCCAATAAAATATGCCCATTTGATAATAAACCAATTAATAGGCGTTCTACCATATATTTTTGGCCAACAATTACTTTATCCATTTCCATGGTAAGTAAATCAACAAATGCGCTTTCGCGCTGAATACGTTCGTTTAATTCTTTTATATCAGTCATTTTTAAAAATAATTATTCTTGAACTTAAATTTATTTGTGAGCAAAATTAAAAACAAATGATCCAATTTAACAACCTTAACCTTGTTAAAAAATGTTAAGCAGTCCAATTTTTCAAGCAAAACAAATAAGCATTAATTTTCTAACTTTGCAACGCTTTATTTCGGACGCCAAACATAGTCAAATTAACTTATTTAACAATCATAAATGCATCGCTTTTTTATACAACTTTCTTATAATGGAACTAATTATCATGGTTGGCAAGTGCAAAAAAACACTGTTAAAACAATACAGCATGTTATCGATACAATGTTATCTAAATTACTGAATGAGCCAATAAAAGTGATGGGCTGCGGAAGAACAGACACGGGTGTTCATGCAACCGAATACTTTGCACATTTTGATTCAACTAAAATTGATTTAATTGAAAATAAAGCAAAGTGGCTATTTAAATTTAACCACGCTTTACCTGAAGATATTGCGATACAGAACATATTTCATTTAAAAAACAATGAAAATGCACGCTTCCATGCCATTTCCAGAACTTACAAATATTATATCAGTCCTCTAAAAAATCCATTTCAAATAAATATGGCGTATTTTTTTTATGGCGATTTAAATGTTAGCGAAATGAACAAAGCGGCTAAACTGTTATTTAACCATAGCGATTTTTCGGCATTTGCAAAAACAGGGGCTCAAACTTCTACTAACAATTGCAAAATATATTTAGCCGAATGGACAGAAGAAAATGGGCAATTAGTTTTCACTATATCAGCAAATCGTTTTTTACGAAACATGGTAAGAGCCATTGTAGGTACCTTAATGAAAGTAGGCAAAGGCATTATGACATTGGATGAATTTAACGAAGTTATTTTAAGCAAAAACCGTTCAAATGCAGGATTATCGGCTCACGCATCAGGCTTATATTTGGTAAAGGTAGATTATCCTGAAAATTATTTCGAAAAAAGTATAACCGATAACATTGATTACCAAAATTAAAACAAGAAAAATGAATGTATTAAACAATTCAACACGATTTACAAAATATATTTTTTCAAAAAATAGACAATCGGCCTTACCTACAATCGACTAACATTCCAAAATATAATTAATGAACGAAAAAAATAAAAATAAAAACATAGGTAAAGCTGTTGATTTGCTTGTACTAAAAAGAATATTCGCTTATATAAAACCACATCGTCAAAATTTTGGATTAGCTGTTTGCACCACCATAACGCTTGCTTTTATTGCACCTATCCGGCCAATATTAATTCAATATACACTCGATAATTTTGTAGCCATACCCATCCCTCAAATGCTTTTAAAAATGACCATGTTATTGATTGGTTTATTGATGGCAGAAGCATTTTTACAATTTTCAGACTCGTATTTAACAAATAAATTAGGTCAACATATTATTCAGGATTTACGAATTAAATTATACAAACACATTATTGGATTGCGCCTAAAATATTACGACAACACCCCTATTGGAATGCTTGTTACCAGAGCAGTTTCCGACATTGAAGTAATTGCTGATATTTTTTCGGAAGGATTAATTGTAATTATTGGTGATTTATTAAAATTAGCTGTAATACTATATGTTATGCTTTTCATAGATTATAGATTAACGCTAATCATTTTAATTCCAATTCCATTATTATTGATTGCAACTAGCCTATTTAAAAAATCTGTACAAGCCTCTTTTCAAGATGTTCGAACTCAGGTTGCACGATTAAACACATTTGTACAAGAACACATTACAGGTATGAATATTTTGCAAATTTTTACGCGTGAAAAGGCTGAATCAGAAAAATTTGATGAAATAAATATTAAACACAAAGATGCAAATGTTCGTTCCATTAAAGCGTATTCCATCTTTTTTCCTGTTGTCGAAATTCTATCTTCTACCTCGCTGGGTTTATTGATTTGGTGGGGAGGGAAAGGGGTTTTAGAAGGCAAAACATCGGTTGGGCACATTGTAGAATTTATTATGTTTTTAAATATGATGTTTCGCCCAATACGTCAATTAGCCGACAGATTCAACACATTACAAATGGGAATGGTATCTTCAGAGCGTGTATTTAAGGTATTAGATACCGATGAAAACATTGAAAATAAAGGTATAAAAGATGCACTTTCAATTCAAGGAAATGTAGCATTTAAAAGCGTTTGGTTTGCATACAATGACGACAATTGGGTTTTAAAAAACATTTCTTTTGTTGTTAAACAAGGCGAAAAAATAGCTATTGTAGGCGCAACCGGTGCTGGAAAATCTTCCATTATAAATTTGCTAAACCGATTTTACGAATATAACCAAGGCTCTATAAGCATTGACAATATTGATATACGAGACTATGAATTAACATCCTTACGAAAAAACATTGGCGTAGTTTTACAAGATGTTTTTTTATTTTCAGATACACTTGCAAATAACATTTCGTTAAATAATCCGGAAATAACGCGCGAACAAATAATAGAAACTGCCAAAATAATTGGTGCGCATGATTTTATAAATAACCTTCCAAACACCTATGATTACAATGCAATGGAGCGTGGTGCTATGCTATCTGTTGGCCAACGCCAATTAATTTCATTCATACGCGCGTATGTTTACAATCCTAAAATTTTAATATTGGACGAAGCTACTTCATCCATTGATACCGAAACCGAAAAACTTATTCAATTTGCAATTGATAAATTAACCGAAAACAGAACTTCCATCATTATTGCACATCGATTAGCTACCATTCAAAAGGCCGATAAAATTATTGTAATGGATAAAGGCGAAATTATTGAAATGGGAAATCATCAGGAATTGCTTAAACAAAATGGGCGATATAAACGCTTATTCGAATTACAGTTTAAAGAAGAATTTATAAGCTAAAATCAGTTTAAACAATTATTTTATTTCTTCAAAATCAACATACTCACCTTCGGTATCGACTACCGATTTTTTTTGAGGAGGCATGTATTCAACAGTCGTTTTACCTTCTTTTCGAGAAGCAGAAGGGTTTTTATTTGTAGTTTTTGACCGAACCGTATTAACACTGCTTAATATGCGTGAAACAATCCAAACCACTAAAAGGGTATAAAAAACATCTCTCATTTTGGTGATGTAAATGTAAAGTTTTTATAGAATAAAAAAGTAAATTTGTATTGATTTAACAGATACTTATGAAATTAAAAATTTTTCCGTTTGCCCTACTATGTTTTGTTTACGCCTGTTCGCCTACAAAATTTATAAAGCCGCTTGCAAAAAAACAAAGCGCAGTTAATTTATCACTTGGTGGAGCTCTTATCAAATATGGCAATGCAACCATTCCGCTTCCTTTTTTAACGGCAAATTATGGCTATGGTATTGATAGCACATTAACAGGTTTTGCATCCGTAAACATTACCTCTGCATTATTTGGGAATGCACATTTAGAATTAGGTGCAACAAAACAACTCATCAAACAAAACAAGTACATTCCTGCAGTAAGTGTTACTCCCGTTATAAATATCATTTATAAAAATAAAGATACCCGTAAATTATATCCACAAATTGCAATTAATGCTTTTTGGGAATATGGAAAAAGAAAAAACTTTTTATATGTTGGATTAGATAACTGGTTCGAACTTTCAAACAAAAAAGCATACGATATCAAACAAGCAAATCGTTGGATTTTTATGCCAACAGTAGGACATAGTTTTGCAGGTAAAAAGTGGAATTTTAATATTGAAACAAAAATTATTGCACCAAATTTATCGAACGAAAAACTGGTTGTGGATTACCAAACACCATTAAAAAATCATGGTGCTTTTGGAGTATATTTAGGATGTACACGAAAATTTTAATTTATGATAATGCTTTAAAGTATTGGCATTCCGACTGCAGGAAGGAAACTTGTTTAGCGGATAACAAAAAATATAACTAATAAGCAAATTGCTAAAAAATAAAAAGATCTCTCCATTAGTTCGAGATGACATCAAGGAGAACAAATAAATATACACACCATGAAAAAATACATTTTATTTATATCCATACTCATAAGCCTTACAAGCTGCCTTACGCTTGATGACAACTTATATAACAAAACTAAATTAAGCGAATACAAACTAGACAATTATACAGGCGAAGTTGATTTTCAGTTGGATTACTCCTACTTCATTCCCAGTTCGATGATTCATTTGTTTACCCTTAATTCTAAATCAACCGACGAAACAAGTGCCACATCCATCTACGCACTATACATTGGCGACATTGCAAAAATTGCTACCGATACGGTTATAATGTATTGCCACGGAAACAAAGATCACATGGACTTTTACTGGCAACGCGCCAAATTATTAGCAAACACAAAAGGTAAAAATCATTATGGTGTATTGATGATTGATTATAGAGGTTATGGCATGTCGGAAGGGAAACCAACAGAAAATGGCTTATACGCCGATGTTGATGCTGCGCTATTGTGGCTAAAAAATAATGGACTAAGCAACAACCGTTTAATGATGTACGGTTTTAGCATGGGCACTGCACCAGCAACAAAATTAAGTGCTGGCAATTATAGTTTAAAACCAAGTAAATTAATTTTGGAAGCTCCTTTTGCGTCTGCCGAAACAATGATACAAGATGGTTCGGGCTTAGCAATGCCAGGTAGTTTTTTTACCACATTAAAAATAAATAATGCCGAAGAAATAAAATCGGTAACACAACCATTTTGTTGGATACATGGCGAAGCCGATGATTTTTTAAATATAAATACACACGGAGCCATTGTGTATGCTAATTACAAAGGAACATATAAAGAAGCGCATCGTATAGCTAATGCAGGTCATAGCAACATTCCTCAAACAATGGGCTTCCAAAATTATTTAAATGTTGTTGGTAATTTTATTGTGAAGCAATAAACCTGCCTTCCAGCTTAGTGGACTTCTCGACAACAATTAAACATTTGACAATTTTGATCGTCTAAAATTTAATTTAGAAAAGATGAAAAAAAATCTACTGACTACAATTTCATTATTGCTTTTTAGCCTGACAATTTATGCTCAACAAGAAAATCAATTTTGTGGGACAAGAGTGCCAAATCATCCATGGGAAAAAGAGTTTCAAAAATTAATTTCGGATTATAAAACTAACCAAAAAAGCCAAAAGCAATCTTCAACAGTTTATACTATTCCAATTATTTTTCATGTAATACATAGCGGACAGCCTATTGGAACTTTTCCTAATATTTCACAAGGTCAAATCAATTCTCAAATAACTGTTTTAAATCAAGACTTTAGTGGCAGCGGATTTAATTCCTCTAATTATCCTTCAAATGCTTTTATAAATTGGGTAATCAATCAATCACTACC
>CANCPZ010000128.1 GCA_947380175.1 Bacteroidota bacterium
ACAAAAGGTAGATGGTAATACAATGCAGGCTATTAAATATTTGGTAAATACTTTAAATACCAATGTTGTTGATAATTTAGATACTATAAACTACAACGTTGCAATAAATGTTTTTGAAAATTATAAAGAATATTACCCTCTTGTAGATACATCATCCGTAAATCTTCAAAAAAGAAACAATGATTTTCTAATGGCTTTAGCTTCTGTTTATACTGAAATTTACAAGGCTAATAAAACTAAAATTGAATTTCTAACTTTGGAAAAAAACACATTATTAAAAGTCCTTTTAAATGATCCCAATAATATTAGTGTAAATTACAATTTAGGTATTTTGTATTACAATCAGGCTGTAACCCTTATAACACAGCAAGATTTTGATTTAGACTTAGTAGCTCTGAGTCAAATTCAGGATAATTCTATAATATTATTTAAACAAGCACTTCCGTTTATGGAAAAAGCGAATTCCTTGATTGATCAATCGCTTTCTACCCAAGACCCAAGACGTAAAGAAACTTTAAGAGGTTTGTCTGGTATTTATTTTAGTTTAAATGAGCCTGAGATGTCTAATAAATTCAAACAAAAGTTGGAAGAGTTAGACAATCAAAAATAAAGTTATCTATTTAAATTTTTATGAAAATTAGGTTTACTATCGGTAAAAAGATTGGTTTAGGATTTGGTATAATAGTTTTATTAACTATTATGTCTTTTTTACTCACCAATTTAACACTTAACGAAAGTCGAAAGAAGACCGATGAGGTAACTGAAATTTTTAACCCTTCCGTTGAATCATTAAAAGAATTCAATTACCTTTTAATACATTCAAAATTTCTGATAACAAAATGGTTTTATTACCAGTCTGCCGATGATTTGTCTGATAAAAAAGCATTGAGAGATCTTATTAACAAAGAATACCCACAGTTAAAACAAAAAATAAAAAAATATTCTACCAATTGGAATAAAGATGAGCAGGAAAGTATTGATGGGATTTTATTAGAGGTAGAAAAAATGTTTCAAAGTTATCAGGATGATGTAATGATGCCCTTAAATTCATTCGATGCTTATAATGATGCTAGTATCACTTTTCTTGTTACTAGTCCTTTCGAAGATTTAGATATAAAATTTAAAATAATAGATGAAAAATTAATCAAACTAATTAATCAACAAAATGAAAATGCATCAGACAATTCAAATCAGATGTTAAGTTCATTTGATCGTTTACAAAAAATTGTAAAATGGCTTGGCATTATTTTGGTTTTTGGTGGTATATTAATTTCTGTATTAACAGTTAGGACAATTGTCAAGCCTGTAAAAAAATTAAAAAAAATATTAATAATGATGGGTAAAGGAGTATTGCCTTCAGAAAGAATTAAAGATCGAAATGATGAAATAGGGGAGATGTCGGTTGCTTTGAATGAGTTGGTAGAAGGGATGGATAGAACGACTCAATTTGCAAAACAAGTAGGAGCTGGTAATTTTAATTCACACTATAGGGCTTTAAGTAATGACGATACCTTGGGCGCAGCGCTTTTAAAGATGCGCGAGGATTTGCGTGTAAATGAATTAATACTTGAATCTAAAGTGATTGAACGTACAGAGCAGGTTGTTCGTCAAAAAGAAGAAATAGAAACTAAAAATGGTGAGTTGGAGGTTTTATATAAACATGTTACAGATAGTATTAAGTATGCTAAGCGAATTCAAGAAGCAATTTTACCTCCAGATACTCTTGTAAATAGTGCTTTACCAAATTCATTTATTTTATATAAACCGAAAGATATAGTGAGTGGTGATTTTTACTGGGTGGAAGAAAAAGATGGCAAAACAATGTTTGCGGCTGTTGATTGTACAGGTCATGGTGTTCCAGGCGCATTTATGTCTATTGTTGGGTACAATATTTTAAAACATGTAGTAAATAATAATTCATTTACTACGCCAGCGCTAATTTTAGATCAGTTGAATGAAGGTGTTAGTGAAACGTTGCATCACGGTAATAAAAATTCTCAAACAAAAGATGGAATGGATTTGGCTTTTTGCACCATTGATTTTAAAACTTTAGAATTGCAATATGCTGGAGCAATGAATCCGCTATATATTATTCGTGATGGTGAGTTGATTCAAATAAAAGCAAATAAATTTCCTATTGGCTTTTTTTTAGGCGAAGAAAAATTAAAATTTACAAACCACACAATTCAACTAAAAAAAGGCGATTGTCTGTATATTTTTTCTGATGGCTATGCTGATCAATTTGGTGGCTCAAAGGGGCGTAAATTTATGATAAATAGATATAGAGATTTATTATTATCTCTTCATAAGCACCCAATTGAATTACAAAAAAATATTTTAAATAAAACAATCGAAGAGTGGCGAGGGGTGCTTGATCAGGTTGATGATATTTTAGTAATTGGACTCGAAATTACATAGTACTTTTTTATCCAAAATTTGTTGATACTTTGATAATAAAATAATGTTTTTGATAAGAAAAAAAACATTATTTAATTCAAATCTACATTTTAATCAAAATAAAGTATACATTTGCAATGGTTTTAGTCAAATAAGGATTTTTGCTGAGACGAATTTACGACTGTAGAACATTGCCGAAAAAGCCCTAATGCCAATGATGGTGGGCTCCTTAAAAAACAGTTGTCAGATTCAACTCGCATTTACTTCCTAGTAAATTGACAACTGTAATATTAACTTAATAAAAAATTAATGAACAAATTTGAAGCGTTAGGCTTTAACAATGCTATTGTTAAAGCAGTGACAGAATTGGGTTTTGAAAGCCCAACTCCTATACAGGAAAAAGTAATTCCTGTATTATTAACAGGTAATACCGACCTTGTTGCATTGGCACAAACAGGTACAGGTAAAACAGCAGCCTTTGGTTTGCCGTTAACTCATTTAGTAGATTTCACATCTCGTGAAACTCAAGCTGTAATTATTTGTCCTACACGCGAATTGTGTATGCAGATTACCCGCGATTTGCAAAGCTATACTAAGTATATTGACGGAGCAAACATTGTTGCTGTTTATGGTGGAGCAAGTATTGATAATCAATCTCGCGATATAAAAAAAGGAGCACAAATAGTTGTAGCTACACCAGGTCGTTTATGCGATATGATTGATCGCAGACGTGTTAATTTTAGTAATGTTCGTTTTGCTGTATTGGATGAGGCAGATGAAATGTTAAACATGGGTTTTAAAGAAGATTTGGATACTATTTTATCTCAAACTCCTGAAGAAAAAAACACATGGTTGTTTTCTGCAACAATGCCTGATGAGGTTTTACGTATTTCTAAAAATTACATGGAAAAACCTGTTGAAATAACTGCAGGGACAAAAAATTCAGGTAACGATAATATTGAACACATTTATTATGTTGTTCAAGCTCGCGATAAATACGCTGCTTTAAAACGCATTGCCGATTCTAATCCTGATATTTTTGCAATCGTATTTTGTCGTACTCGAATCGAAACGCAAGAGATTGCGGACGCTCTTATTAAAGATGGTTATGGTGCAGATTCATTGCATGGTGATTTATCACAACAACAACGCGACCATGTAATGAAACGCTATCGTGCTCGTTCACTTCAAATGCTTGTTGCTACAGATGTAGCAGCTCGTGGTATTGATGTGAATGATGTTACACACGTAATAAATTACAACTTACCTGATGAGATAGAAAATTATACCCATCGTTCTGGTCGTACTGCACGTGCTGGAAAAACAGGTACTTCTATCTGTATAATCAACATGAAAGAAGTTGGTAAAATCAGAATCATTGAGCGAATTATTAAAAAGAAATTTATTCAAGGTACTATTCCAACTGGTTTTGAAGCATGCGAAAAACAATTGTTCAGCTTAGTTAAAAAAATTCATAATGTAGAAGTAAATGAAGCTGCAATTGAAGCTTATTTGCCAAGTATTTATGATGAATTGAAAGAGCTAACAAGAGAGGACATCATCAAACGTTTTGTTTCTACAGAGTTTAATCGCTTTTTAGATTATTACAAAAATGCTCCTGACTTGAATGCAAATACTTCTAGAGATAGAGAACGTTCTAATTCAACTCCTGGAATTACTAAATTATTTGTAAATTTAGGTGAATTAGATAGTTTAACTTCAGCGACAATGAAAGAATATATTTCGGAAGTATCGGGTGTTGATATTGCTTCTATTGTTAATATTGAAGTAAAATCAAGTTTCTCTTTTGTTGAAGTAAAAACAGAGTCTGCTGAAATTATACAAGGAACATTCAAAAATGTACGTTATAACGATCGTAATGTACGTATTGAATCTAGAGGAGATAGTGGTGGAGATAGAAGATCGAGTGGTGGCTACGAAGGTAGTGGAAACAGACGTTCATCTTTTGGTGGCGGGGATCGCAAGAGTTATGGCAATAGATCCGATAGAGGTGGAGATAGAGGAGGATACAGAGGAAATTCTGGTGGCGAACGCAGAAGTTTTGGTTCGGGCGAGCGTAAATCATATAGCGACCGCTCAAACGGAAACTCTACAGGTGAGCGTAAATCATATAGTGATCGTTCTGAAAGTGGAGGTTATTCAAAAGGCAATAGCGATTCTGGTGAACGCAAGTCGTATGGTGACCGATCTGAAAGAACATCGAGTAGAAATACTGGAAATGAATCTACAGGAGGTGATAGAAAAAGCAATTTTTCTCGTGAAAGACGTCCTAGAAAACAATTCTAAGACTTCTATATATTAAGTTGCTTTTTTTAACAACTTAATTTAATACCATAAGAGTAATAAAAAAGCCCGAGTTTAACACTCGGGCTTTTTTATTACAAAAAACTAACCTGAAAAATTATTATATTTGGGTATCAAAAAAAACTACATGAAAAAATATTTTACATTAATTGCAACAATCGTTTTCTTATTTTCTGCAGTTGCTTATGGATATCCTAAAGGCAATAAAAAAAATAAAAAAAAGAAGAATGAAAATAATTCAGTTGGAGGAATGGAGGATGATGCTGCAGATAGAACTAAATGGGAGGTACAGCGTTTGGCAGATCCTGCAACAGGAAAAATCCCTGATTATGTTCGTCAGAAAGAATTAGCTTTCGCATCAACACTTCCAAATGATGCGTATGTAAAATCTGCTCGTATGCCTACAGCAAATTTTGTTAACCGAGGGCCATGGAATGTAGGTGGGCGAACAAATGCATTTGCTATTGATGTAACCAATGAAAATAGATTAATAGCAGGCTCTCCATCTGGAGGAATGTTTCTTAGCACCGATGGCGGAGTTTCATGGAATTCAACAAATACAAATTCGCAATTAAAAGGTGCTGTTAGTTTAGCTCAAGATAAAAGACTAGGTCATACAAATAATTGGTATTATGGTGGTGGGGATTTGTGGAATTCAGCAGGTGATGGCAATAATGCCTATTTTTTAGGAGATGGTATTTATAAATCAATCAATCAAGGTGTTTCATGGTTGCCTTTGGCTTCAACAGCAGGCCTTAACCCAAATGTTTTTAATGGTGGTTGGCAATGTGTGTATACAATTGTAACAGATCAGTCAGCACCAGATTCAACAGAAGAAGTTTATGCAGCTGTTTATGGTAATATTTATAGAAGTATTAACGGAGGAACATCATGGTCTGCTGTAAGAACTGGTGGTTCGTATATTACAGACGTAGCTATAACTACTACAGGTGTTGTTTATGCAACGCTTAGTTCGGATGGTACTCAAAAAGGTATTTGGCGATCAACTACAGGTGTTGCTGGTTCATATACTCAAATTATTCCACCAACTTTCGGAACTTCTTATAACAGAATAGCAATTGGTATAAATCCGAATAATGAAAATGAAGTTTATTTTTTAGGTGATACACCAGGAAATGGAAAAGTATCCTACGATTTTTTAGGAACTGCTCATTGGAGTAGCTTGTGGAAATACACCTATATTTCAGGATCAGGTGATGGCGTTGGTGGCACATGGCAAGATTTATCAATCAATTTGCCTGTGTCAGGAGGTATGTTTGATAAATTTCAAACCCAAGGATCGTACGATATTGTTGTAAAGGTAAAACCTGGAAATTCGAATGTTGTTTTTGTTGGAGGTACCAATTTGTATCGTTCTACATCTGGTTTTCAAGATTCTACGAACACTTCTTTTATAGGTGGATACGAACAATATTCAGCATTACCAGTTATTAATTCATATCCTAGCCACCATCCAGATCAGCATGGATTAGAGTTTTTGCCTTCTAATCCAGATGTTATGATAAGTACAAATGATGGCGGTATGTTTAAAACGCTTGATAATAATGCAAACCCTGTTGTATGGCAATCGTTAAATAATGGTTATGTTACTTCTATGTTTTATACTGTAGCTATAGATCACGGTTCTCAAAATAATGATATTATTTGTGGAGGAGCTCAGGACAATGGCACTTGGTTTACTAATAGTAATGTTCAAACAAGCCCTTGGAAATTTGTATCGGGTGGAGATGGCGAATATTGTGCTATTGCTGATAATCAATCATCCTATTATTTTTCGGCTCAAAATTTATTACGTTTATTAAAAGTAAATTTAGATGCAAATGGTAATAGTTTAGGGTACCGTAGGATAGATCCGATAGGCGCTAAAGGTTATATTTGGAGTAATCCATTTGTTCTGGATCCCAACGATAACAACATTATGTATCTTGGTGGAGGTAAAAATTTATGGCGAAATAGCAATTTATCGACCATACCTTTAACGAATGAATGGGATTCAATTTCAACAAATTGGATGAAAATAGATTCAATACCAACAGCTAGTACCACCGATAAAATAACGTGTATACGACCATGCAAAACTCCAGCAAACCGTGTATATGTTGGAACCGGTGTAAAAAATGTTTATAAAATTGAAAACGCTGATACAGGAATTCCTACGCTGGTAAACATTTCTCCTGTTACAGGAAGCGTCTTGTTTCCATCAGCGGGTTATGTAAGTTGTATTGCTGTTGATCCAAATGACGGTAATAAAGTAATGGTTGTGTTTTCAAATTACAATATTTATAGTTTGTTTTATACAGCAGATGGTGGCACCACGTGGACGAAAGCTGGAGGTAATTTAGAGGGCTCAAGTGTAATTAGTCCTTCTATAAGATGGGCTAGTATTTTACCAGTTTCGGATGGTGTTGTTTATTTGGTTGCTACTAGTACTGGCCTTTATGCTACCGATAGCATAAATGGTACGGCCACAGTTTGGGTACAACAAGGAACAACTACAATTGGTAATTCTGTTTGCGATATGATTGATACTCGTCCTTCGGATGGTTTAGTTGTAATTGCTACCCACGCGAATGGAATGTATTCGGCAAATATTACCAGTGTTCATGATGTAACAACAGCTACTGATTTAGTAAATAAATCCTCTGATTCCGATTTTTTATTAAGCAATTACCCAAATCCTGTTAGCGGTTCAACAACCATTGAATTTACCTTGAAAAAAAGTGCAAAAATTAATTTACAATTATTGGATGAATGTGGTCGTGTGATAGAAACGCTTGTTAACGAAGGGATGCAGGCAGGTAAACATTCTGTAGTTTTTGATAAGAAAAATTTGGCATCAGGCATTTATTATTATTCGTTACTTGCCGATAAAGAGCGTAAAACAAATAAAATGGTTATTCTGAAATAGCGTATTCCTATTTTAATATGTTTGTAAAATAATTTTTTTTAATAATCAGTTGAAATTTTTAAAATGGAAATAATCATAAATAGTTTAGTTGTTATAACTGCATTTGTCTGTATGGAGTGTGTGGCGTGGTTTTCACACAAATTTATAATGCATGGTTTTTTATGGAATTTACATAAAGATCATCATGA
>CANCPZ010000129.1 GCA_947380175.1 Bacteroidota bacterium
TTGCCTACTGGGTGGTCGGAATTGAATGTTAATTCTACAACAACACCCTATTACACTGGTTCTGGAAATCCTCAACCAGCCTACAAATTTGATGTGTCGGGCGATATGTTAACAATAGATTTTACAACACCTCCAGGTAATTTAACTTACGATATTAAAGCCAATACAGCAAATTCCGCTCAATACTCAAGCTCTTTTAAAGTAGAAGAATCTGCTGATGGAAACACATGGACTACTTTGCACAATCATTCTTCAATGTCTATAACTGCATATACACCAACAACAGACGTCCCATTAAGCACAACTCGACATATTCGTTTTAATTTGGTAACTAAAGCAAGTGGAAATGTTGGGTTAGATAACGTAACAATAGCGGCAGGTGTTTCCACAGCTGCCCTTATGGCAATTAAACAAGGTGCAACACCTATTTTAAATGGCGGAACATATACTTTAGGGTCGCCGTTAAGTACATTGTTATCAACTACATTTACAATTCAAAATTTAGGAACGGTAGGAGCATTAAATATTTCTACAGCTACACTTTCAGGACCAGCAGTGACCGATTATTCTGTTGCGTCATTTCCTGCAACAGTTGCAGCATCAAGCACAGGTAATTTAGTTGTAAACTTTACACCTTCAACTGGAGGAACACGCGATGCAATTTTAACAATTGCAAATAACGATGCAACTGCAAATCCATATATTATTAAGTTAAATGGTATTGGCGGTAATCTTGCCTCAGAACCAACTGCACAAGCAACTAATTTAACATTTTCCGCAGTAAAATCGTATCGTTTGAGTGCTACATTTACAGCTGCATCTCCTGCAGCTGATGGATACCTTGTTTTAAGACGAACAGGTGCAGCAATAACGGATTTCCCTACAGATGGTGTTGTTTACAAACGTGGTGACATGATTGGTAGTTCGAAAGTTGTTTATAGTTCAAGTTCAAAAAGTTTTGCCCCAAATGAAATTGTAGCCAATACACAATATTACTTTAGTGTTTATGCTTACAATGGTGTTGGTACATTTCGTAATTATTTAATCTCTTCTCCTTTGTCAGGCAGTGTAACAACTTCAGGCTCTATGCAAGCTCCAAGTTATTATTCAGGCATATCAGTAAGCAATTCAAGTTTTGTAACAGATTTGCATGCAAAAATAAATCCACACACTTTACAGTTTTATAGTAGTTACGGACCATTATTAGCGTCAACTTATTATACACGTGATACAACAAACGATCAACGTGTAATTACCTGTGTATATAGTGGATTAAACCAAGTTTATACTGAGCCTTGGGATTGGACAACTTACGACTTTAGTCGTGAGCACACCTATTGCCACAGCTGGATGCCAACGGTAGGTTTGTTGCCTGATAATTCGAGTTTACCAGAATACAATGATTATCATTTGTTAACGCCTACAAATCAAACAAATGTAAATGCGGTGCGAAGCAACTATCCTTTAGGAAAAGTTGTAACACCTACATACACTTATTTAGGATGTAAAAAAGGGTTAAACGCTGCAGGTAAAGCTGTGTTTGAGCCAAGAGATTGTGATAAAGGGGATGCCGCACGCTGTATGTTATATGAGTGTATTGCATATACAGGTGTATCTTATTCTGGACCTGCAGGAACACCAGGTTGCACATGGGGTGGCAGCTGGTCATTACCAAGTAATATCAGTAACTCCATACAATATGCACAAGATCAAAATATTTTAAAATTATGGAATACCCAAGACCCGCCTGATAATTTCGAAATTGGTCGTAATGATTTAATAGATTCTTTACAAGGTAATCGTAATCCTTTTATCGATCATCCTGAATATGTTTGCAGTATTGATTTTAGTAACATGACTTATTTAGCTACTCCAAATTGTACAAATACTGGAGTTACTGAAATTCAAAATCAAGATGCTATTTCTTTTGCTCCAAATCCAAGTAACGGAAACTTTATTGTAAATTATACTGCTTCGAAAAATAAAAAAGTAAGTATAAAATTATACGATATGGTAGGACGTGTTGTTTATTCCAATACAATGGATGTTTCAATTGGTATAAACTCAAATGAAATAAATGTTTTAAGTTTAAACAAAGGCATTTACACGGTTGAAATAGTTTCGGAAACAGAAAAACAAACTCAAAAATTGGTTATCCAATAATAATGGTTTAAATTTTTTAAAAGGGCTGCCTCGTTTAAAGGCAGCCCTTTTTGTTAGCGCGCATTACTAAAATTGATAACCAATAAAAAACCTTTTTGTATTAAGCGTATGCAATTGTAACAATACTTAATTTGGTATGTGGTATCTGCAGTAATACTTGAGCACAAGCTTCTAGCGTTGCCCCTGTTGTTACAACATCATCAACTAACAAAATATGTTTTCCTTCAAGTGTGGAGGTGTTATTTAATTTAAAAATTGATTCTACATTTTGCCAGCGATTGAAGCGCGATTTTTTTGTTTGTGTTTCTGAGTTAGCAATTCTATATAGGATTTTTAAATCCACATCCACTTCCATGCTTTGAGCCAACCCTTCAGCAAAGTAGTCGCTTTGATTGTATCCTCGTTTCTTTTTCTTTTTTTCGTGCAAAGGAACCGGAATAATAATATTTACAGTATTAAAACGGTCATTTAATTTTAAATCAAACCCATACAGCTTGCCTAATGTATTGCCAATTTCTTTTTGTCCTTTGTATTTTAACTGATGAATAAGGTGTTGTACCTTACCTCCTTTATTAAATTCATAAAATGCAGCAGCAGAATGTATTTGCACTCTTCCCCAAAATATTTTTTCGATGGGGTTGTCTGCAGCTAAATGAAAATTAGTTTTTGGTAAATGGTAGGCGCAAAAAGTACAGATAGTTTGTTCGTTTTTAAACAAACTTTTGCCACACGAAACGCAAATTTTTGGGAATATAAGTGCAACAAAATCGTTCAGCATATCGTTTGCGCAATGAGGTTAAAAAGTATTACTTTTGCAGTATCGAAATTAACAATCATTTACTATGGAAACCAATAATAAGGAAGAAAAAAAATCAAGCAAAAAAATAGTATTTATTTTACTTGCATTATTATTACTTGGTAATGGTTTATTTGCATGGCTTTGGTGGCAAGAAAGGAACAGAGCCAATATTGTTATTATACAAAAAGAGCAAGTTATTGTTGAGCGAGAAAGTGTAAAAACAGATTTGCTTGCCCTTCAGGAACAATTTTCAACTTTAAAATCAACTGATAAAGCAGTTCAACTCGAGTTGGATGCAAAACGTGCCGAAATTGCTGATTTGTTGGTTCAGGCAGAGAAACACAAGGATGATACCTATATTATTGCTAAGCTTCGCATAGAAACACAAACACTCCGTAAAATAATGAAACATTTTGTTGTTCAAATAGATTCATTAAACACGTTGAATAAAACCGTTATTGCTGAAAAAGCAAAAGTTTCGGCCGATTTAAGTTCAGAAAAAAGTAAAACAACTCAACTTTCAAAAGATAAAGACGCGTTACAAAGTACCATAAATTTGGGTTCGGTATTAAAAGCTTCAAGCCCTATAGCTAAAGCTATAAGATTTAAATCGGGGGGTAAAAAAGAGGTGGAAGTTACAAAGGCAAAAACCACAGAAAAAATTAAAGTGTCGTTTGTTTTGAGTGAGAATAAAATAGCTAAACCAGGCGTAAAACCTGTATACATTCGTATTGTGAGCCCTGATGGCAAAGAAATTACAAAATCGCAAGATGATGGTAATATGTTTAAATTTAATGGCTCCAAAGGTTACTTTGCTGCAAAACAGGAAATTAATTATACCAACGAAGAGTTTGCTATGGATATCTATTGTCCTAGTCCAAAGGGTTTTTTGCCAGGTAAATATTTAATTACTATTGGCTGTGATGATGTTGTGATTGGTGAATCAAGTATAACGTTACGATAAATGAATCCAAATATAGATCCTGATTCCGAAAATTTAAGTTCCGCCGAAAAGGAGTTTGAAAAAGTTCTGCGACCTGCCGAGTTTTCTGATTTTACTGGCCAATTCGAAGTTGTTGAAAATTTAAAAATATTTGTTCAAGCAGCAAAACAACGTAGCGAAGCATTGGATCATGTTTTATTACATGGACCTCCTGGATTAGGAAAAACTACTTTAGCCAATATTATTGCATCTGAACTTGGAGTTAATATAAAAATTACTTCGGGTCCGGTACTTGACAAACCAGGTGATTTAGCTGGTTTATTAACTAATTTGGAGGAGTACGATGTTTTATTTATAGATGAAATACATCGTTTAAGTCCTATTGTTGAAGAGTACTTATACTCTGCAATGGAGGATTATAAAATTGATATTATGATAGATAGCGGACCAAATGCCCGCAGTGTTCAGATAAAATTAAATCCATTTACATTAGTAGGAGCAACAACTCGTTCGGGCTTATTAACATCGCCCTTACGCGCTCGTTTTGGAATAAATTCACGCTTAAATTATTACGATTCCGCATTACTTAAAAAAATAATTATTCGTGCTGCTAGCATTTTAAATGTACCTATTACTGATGAAGCAGCATCTGAAATAGCTCGCAGAAGTAGAGGCACCCCGCGTATTGCAAATGCTCTATTAAGACGTATTCGCGATTTTGCTCAAATAAAAGGAAATGGTTCTATTGATATTGAAATAGCACACATCGGTCTTTCTGCACTTAATGTGGATAAAAATGGTTTGGATGAAATGGATATTCGTATTCTTTCCGCGTTAATCGAAAAGTTTAAAGGAGGTCCTGTTGGATTAACTACTATATCCACTGCTGTTGGTGAAGAGGCAGGTACTATTGAAGAAGTATACGAACCATTTTTAATTCAGGAGGGTTACCTCGTTCGCACCCCTCGTGGACGTGAAGCAACCGAGCTTGCATATAAACACCTAGGCAAAATTCCAAGAGCTCATAAAGGAAGCCTATTTGATTTAGATTAGCATATTAGCTGCCGTTCATTGGTTTATTTATACCCTGTCAAGGAGTATATAAATCAGCGAAATAGCGAACCCTACTACATGGATCAATCAATCAAACATACTCAACTAATTAAATCCGAATGCAAACGCTTAGGGTTTGAGTATTGTGGTATTTCTAAAGCCGATTTTTTAGAAGAAGAGGCTCCGCGTTTAGAAAATTGGTTAAACAAGAATATGCATGGACAAATGAGTTACATGCAAAATCATTTTGATAAACGATTGGATCCTCGATTGCTTGTGCCTGGAGCAAAGTCCGTTATATCTTTATTGCTCAATTATTATCCTTCCGAAAAACAGCAAGATAATACCGCTCCAAAAATTTCGAAATATGCATACGGAAATGATTACCATGATGTAATAAAAGAAAAATTAAATTTGTTATTACAATTTATTAGAATAACTATTGGTGAAGTAGATGGTCGTGCATTTGTTGATTCGGCGCCAGTTTTAGATAGGGCATGGGCTAAAAAAAGTGGATTAGGTTGGGTTGGAAAAAATGGGAATCTAATAAATAAAAATAGTGGTTCGTTTTTTTTTATTGCCGAATTAATTATTGATTTGGATTTAGAATATGATGGAGCTGTGAAAGATTATTGCGGATCATGTACACGTTGTATCGATGCTTGCCCAACGGATGCAATTGTTAATCCATACATTGTAGATGGTAGTAAATGCATTTCCTATTTTACAATAGAATTAAAAGAAAATATTCCAACGGATGTAAAAGGGAAATTCCATAACTGGGCTTTTGGTTGCGATATATGTCAAGATGTTTGCCCATGGAATAAATTTTCAAAACCTAATAATGAGCCACAATTTATAGCCAAAGACGAAATGCTTGGCATGACTAAAAACGATTGGCTTGAATTAACCGATGAAACTTTTAAACGCGTATTTAAAAATTCAGCAGTAAAACGAACAAAATTTGTTGGGTTAAAACGGAATATTGATTTTTTAAAATAACAAGATTGCAGAATGCAGTTGTATCTTTTTTAAGATTATCGAGTCTCAATTATCTTTTTGGCGTAATCTCTTTGACTGTATCGTTTATATCAAATTCCATAGAGTAAAGTTATCTATTGTTTCGCATTAGGAAAACTATACCTAAAATATTCTAATGCGTAATTTGTTTTTAAAAAGGTAAAGTCACATATTGTTCAGCATAAATTTACTTGATGCGAAAATTATCAGCAAAAAACCGTGTTGATAATCAGTCGTTTAAAATAAAATAATTACATTTTATGCAAATGCGATAGTATTACTATTATATTTGCATATAAAACAATTAAATGTATAGTTTGTTATCAAATTTAAAAATTAAAGTGAGTGATGGTTTGTTTCAAATAGATCCATCTACAAGTAATTTAGGAAAAAAAATTATTTTAAATTCTGTAGAAATGATTGCAGAATTAGGATTTGAAAAATTTACTTTTAAAAAACTCGGTGAATTAATAGGTTCTCCTGAAGCATCAATCTATAGATACTTTAAAAGTAAAAACCAACTTTTGTCATATCTTGTTTCTTGGTATTGGGGTTGGATGGAATATCGTTTGGTTTTTGAGACAACTAATATATCTTCTCCTGATATCAGATTAGAAAAATCTATTGCATTGGTAGCGTCTAACACAAAAAGTAATTTATTTATTGAAGGCATTGAAATTAAAAAACTTCATCAAATTATAATTTCCGAATCAGTCAAATCTTATTTAACTAAAGATGTTGATAAGGCGAATAAGAAAGGAGCTTTTTATAATTACAAGCAGTTTGTGGAGCGCATATCAAAAATTATAAAGGAAATTAATCCAGATTATCAATATCCACAAATGCTTTTAACAACAATTATTGAAGGCGCACATTTGCAAGTTTTTTTTGGTGAGCATTTACCTCGTTTAACAAACAAGCAAAAATCAACCGATTATATTTCTAAATTTTATATCAATCTTGCTCTTCAATCTATAAAAAGTAATTTATGAAAACACCTTATCAGCGCTTTTGGTTGTTGCTTAAACCAGATAGCAAAGAAATATACCAGGTTTATACCTACGCTTTTTTTAAGGGTTTAATTGCACTTTCATTGCCAATAGGGATTCAATCCATCATTAATTTTATTCAGGGTGGTAGCGTTTCAGCATCATGGATGGTGCTTGTTTTTATAGTAACGCTTGGTATTGCAATGGGTGGTTATATGCAACTTATGCAAATGAGGATTACGGAAACAATTCAGCAAAAAATATTTACCCGTGCCGCATTTGATTTTACTTACCGTATTCCGAGAATAAAATTTGAAGAAATTTATAAGTATTATGCTCCCGAATTAATGAATCGCTTTTTTGATGTATTAACATTGCAAAAAAGTTTATCTAAAATAATTATAGATTTCTCAACTGCAATTCTTCAAATAGTATTTGGTTTGATATTGTTATCTCTATATCATCCATTTTTTATTTTATTTAGTATTCTGCTTATTATTCTTGTTTATAGTATTATTAAATTAACCAGTAAGAAAAGCTTAGAAACCAGTTTAGATGAATCTAAATACAAGTATAAAGTAGTTTCCTGGCTCGAAGAGTTGGCAAGAGCAAAAGATTCTTTTAAGCTTGACGGTATTACTAACCTTCCTGAATTAAAAACGGATGAACGTGTTATAGGGTATTTAGAATCAAGAGAAAGTCATTTTCAGGTACTTAAAAAACAATACATTTTACTCTTAATATTTAAAATAGTTGTGGCCTTAGGATTACTTATTGTTGGAGGTCTATTGGTATTGAA
>CANCPZ010000130.1 GCA_947380175.1 Bacteroidota bacterium
ATTGTTTTAACATTAAATGTTTTTAATAAAAAATAACCAACATAACCTATTACTAAAGGGAAAATGATCCTTATTGTTGAATCGTATGGTAGAAATTCGATAACTATGTTTTCAAAAATGAAGGTCAATACTATGCCAAGTAATGTGGTGAAAATAAAAAATAATTTAATTTGTTTTTTGATGTCGAGAGTTTTAAAACTTGTAAAATCTCGCGAAAAGGAATATCGAGAAAGAGACAAAAACGTTATGTATATCGTTGTTCCTAAATAGCTTGTTTGGAAAAACGAATATGGCTCGTAAAATATATTCCAAACTTCAACGTTTCTAAAATTTAATCCGTTTTTGAACGTGTATAGCGCAACAAATTGCAATTGCTGGGCAATTATAGCTGCCATAAAATAAGGTAATGCTACTTTTATAATTCCATTTTTTTCTTTATTGTATATAGGTATCTTACAAATTATCTTTTTTACATAAAAACTAAAAAAAATAGTACCAAAAAAAAATATCGCCGATATAAGGTAATAGCAAAATATAAAAACCAGCAGAAGCACTAAAATAAACTCCCATCCAAAATTCAAATTATCCATGTATTTTTATAATTACGTTTTTTAGTTAAAACGAGTGATTTGTAAATATAAAATTAATGAGACTCTTCTAGCTTATGGAAATAGAGCTTTCCATCTACAAGGATGTAAAAATAATTGCCACTAACTATAAAATCCTCTATAGCTAAACAGTCATAAAAAACAGCCCGCTCTTTGCTAGGTAATGCATTTAAATTAATTTCTCTCACCATAATTTTTTCTCCTTTTTTTCGAACCGCAAGGCATAAACTAGCGTTTTGATTAATATTTCCTTCCCAATCCATACCAGCTCCAGGGTTTGATAAGTGCCAGAAGAGAAAATATAAAGTCCCGTTTTTGTCTTTTTTGCCGCTTTTTTCAATTGGCATAAATTCTTTAAAGCCCTTCAATTCAGCTGCATTTTTTATGTCCTCAAACTCATTCCAAATTTTTACTAACGGCAAGTTTTCTTCATTAAACGGATCATCATCAAAATCAAGTTTGGTGCGCCCATATACGAGGTTGTTTTGATTATTTTCAGGTATAATAACTAGCGGATGCACTTCGCCACTTTCTCCAAAAACAATACCATCATTGTTAATTTCGTTTATAAAATGCTCTATTTTGCTTTTTTCTATTTCTATTATTTTCGAACCTTTAACCAGGTAGTACTTTTCTTTTCTGCTGTCTTTTATTGTATCATACACATAAATTAAATTGGTATCATTCTTACAAAGAAAAAGGCCTAATTTATAACCATCAAATTTTATTTGCTGATAATCATCTTTGGCAACAATAACTTTATTTCTTTGGTATTGATTAATTATTGAAAAAAATCCGTGTTTCGATTCTTTTACCAAATATGGAAATGCCTCATATAATTGGGACGATAGAAGCAGAAAAGCAATGGCGTTAATAACAACCAAAAACACTTTTTTTGCCTTGGTGTTCCTAATCCACACCAGGTATAACATGCAGGTGATAAGAAATAAAATGAATAAAAAAACAATGATAATTATAGCGCCTAGTTCCGCTTCCCCATCTCCTAAACCATGGTCTGTCATGGTAGGGGAAGGTTGATGAGCTGGGTCTAATAAATAAATACACAGCACAAAAAACAAGATTACCTGGATAAGATAACTGATAAAATTTACCCACTTAAATTGAAACAACTTTTTCATCTGTTCGTTTTAGTTTAAATGCTACTTAAAAAATCTCTCATTAATTGAGATTTCATTGAGCCAGAATATTGTAATATTGTTCCTCTCCCAATTTAATTCGGACTACGGAATAATTACAATTTGCATTCGTATATCTGAAAGTGGTCGCGCATCTTTATCTACAGCTTGTTGGGCTATTTCATCAATTACCTCTAGGCCTTCATAAACTTCTCCAAAAATGGTATAGCTTCCATCTAAATGAGGTGTTCCGCCAATAGAACTGTATGCTTTTGTTTGTTCTGCATTAAATTTAAATGGTGCTATCGTTGGGAGCTCCTCGTCTACTTTCTTATTGATGATTTCGGTTACATACTTTATGCTATCGAGTTGTTCTGCTTTGCTGAATAACTTATATTGTTCCAATAGTTTTTTATTTTCTTGTCGATTAATAATTGTATTAAACAATTTCATTTTAGTTATTCGTTTGGCCTGCATGTTTAGCAACGAATCGGTGTAAGTGCGACCTTGAACTATGTAAAATTGTGAACCAGATGATGATTGAGAAGGGTTCTCTAAATCACCTTCTCTTGCAGCTGCAAGCGCTCCCTTTTTATGAAAATATTTAGGGTTAAACTCAGCAGGTATTGTATACTTTGGACCGCCCTCACCTAATGTTAAGCCCGGCTTTGGATATTTAGAATCTGGATCCCCACCTTGAATCATAAAGTTTTCAATTACCCTATGAAATAAAAGACTATCATAGTAATGCTCCTTAATAAGTTTCACAAAATTATCGCGATGCAATGGTGTTTCATTATAAAGCTTTATTTTAATTACACCATAATTAGTAATAATCATAACTTTTATTTCGCTAGCGTTATTATCTGTTTTTTGTTTAAAGGAGGATAGTAAAAAACACACAGGAAGTACCAGGAAAGCTATTGCAATTTTTTTTTTGTTATTCATTAATATTATATTAAATTTGTTAATCGTAAAGGTAATTAAGTGCAGAGATAAAATCTACTTAAAAGCCATTTTAAAGAAAAATATCCAACCATTATGAAAACGTTTATTTTAAAATCATCGGCTTTAGTTTTTGTTTTTCTATTGTTATTTGTTGCCTTCTCTACTTCATCGTGTAAAAAAGATAAAACCTGCCATGGAACAGTTAAAGTAATTGATTCTACAGGTAAGGTAATTTCCAATGCCGCAGTTAAACTTGCTGCACCTTCGGTAAACGGACAGGTTAGTTATAGTGGAACTACAGGAGGAACGGGCACGGCAACTTTTGAAGTAAAACTACCTGCTATATTTGATGTTACAGCTACCCAATCTCTTTACCCAGGTAAAATCGCAACAGGTCTTCTGCGTTTAGATGAGCCCGGAAAAACAAATGATCTAACCGTTACTTTAAAATAAATTTATTACTTTGAATTTGAACAATCTCTTTTTGTAAAAACCGATTTTAGTTTCCGATAAACGTAATGTCTTTTAATAAAAAATGCCCCGATTTATCGAGGCATTTTTTATTGAAATTAGATAAAATTAATTACCTTAAATTTTTATTTCATCTTCATTTTTATTCAAAAAACGATATTCTAAAAATGTATAGGAAGATACGGCGCGCACTTTAAAGTTCCTTCCATATTTTTTACCCCATTTATATTTTAATGAATTAAAAAATAAACCTTTAGTAATATATGCTTCTAAATAAGGATGAACACAAAGTGTTACAGCTGTTTCATTTTGTTCCTTTAAAATATAACGCAAATTATTTTCAATCTGATCAATTAAAATTATACTTGCTTGAATTTCACCGCTGCCATTGCAGGTAGGGCATTTTTCAACAGTTACAACATTCATTTCCGGTCGCACACGCTGACGAGTAATCTGAATTAAACCAAATTTACTAGGTGGTAAAATATTGTGCTTAGCACGATCTTTCGCCATTTCATCGCGCATCCTTTCAAATAATATTTTCCGATTTTCGGCCGAATGCAAATCAATAAAATCAACTACTATAATGCCTCCCATGTCGCGCAAACGAAGCTGGCGAGCCACCTCAACAGCTGCCTCTAAATTTACCTCAAGTGCATTGGTCTCCTGATTATTATCTGATTTTGAACGATTGCCACTATTAACATCAATTACATGCAACGCCTCCGTGTGTTCAACTATGAGATAAGCGCCACTTTTCATGGTAACTGTTTTGCCAAACAATGCTTTAATCTGACGATCTACACCAAAGTTATCGAATATAGGAACCGTACCTTTATACAGTTTTGCAATTTTTTCCTTGTCAGGAGCAATCGTATGTAGATAGGTTTTTGTTTCTTCATACAATGCCTCATCGTTTATATGAATGCTATTAAAACTTGCATTCAGTAAATCACGCAAAATAGCGGAAGTGCGATCTATTTCGCCTAAAACCTTTTGAGGAGGTTGAGCAGTTTTCAATGCTACAAAACACTGCTCCCACTTACTTACTAAATCATCTAAATCAGTTTCAAGATCGGCAACACTTTTTCCTTCGGCAACAGTACGAATAATCACTCCAAAATTTTTCGGCTTAATGCTCGCGATTAATTTTTTTAGTCGATTTTTTTCGTCGTTGGTTTTTATTTTTTGCGATACAGATATTTTTTCAGCAAAAGGAATCAATACAATATATCTTCCGGCTAATGAAATTTCAGTAGTAATTCGAGGACCTTTTGTTGAAATAGGTTCTTTAGCAATCTGAATAAGAATTTGTTGATTAGCACTTACTACATTACCAATTTTGCCATCTTTTTGAATTTCTGCCTCTAACTTAAAATACATTAAATTAGACGTAGTTTGTTTTTCGGATTGAACAAGTTTTGTGTACTTGTTCAAAGAACCTGCTTGTGGACCCAAATCTAGGTAATGCAAAAATGCGTCTTTTTCATATCCTACATCTACAAATGCCGCATTCAGCCCTGGCATAACCTTTTTTACGCGACCTAAATATATATCGCCAACGGTAAAGTTATTATTACTTTTTTCACGATTAAGTTCTACTAATCGTTTATCATTTAATAAAGCAATAACTACTTCAGAGGGTGTAGAATCAATTATTAATTCGTTGTTCACTCTTAAGTTTTTTTAAATAAATACAACAACCCCAGCACGCTAAATCTATAAGAGCCTGTGGATTGCAAATAAGTTAAATTGGGTTATTTATGGTTAAACCGAACCGAAGCCCAGACAAATAAATATGCGCAAATAAACAGAATGAAACTTTGTATTTCATTCTGTTTATTATGGCAATCAAGAGGCTATAAATAAGTGCTTAAAGCACAATTATTTTTTCTTGTGTCTGTTGTTTCTCAAACGTTTTTTACGTTTGTGGGTAGCCATTTTATGTCTTTTTCTTTTTTTACCGCTTGGCATAATCGTAAGTATTTAGTTTTTTAATTTATTTATATAATCTTGTATCTCCGTTTTTATTGTAACATCATCAACGAGTGTTACATATTTTTCTAATGATTCAATTGCTTTTAACTTGTCTCCTTTTTGCTGATATGCATCTGCTAAATGCAAATATGCTTCAATAAAATCAGGTTTTATTCTCAATACTTTTTGAAATCGAGCAATCGCTCTATCCCACTGTCCTGATTTTTCTGAAAAAAATGCGAAATTAAGTTGGAGATTAACATTATTAGAATCCGTTTTCTCCACTTCTTTCAACATTCCAATTCCTTTCATTGGATTAGCGCTTCCATCAACAAAACAAGCAGCTAAATTAATTTTAGCTTCATTATTTTTAGGATTTAATTCCAATGTTTTTTCAAAACATTCAATCGCTTTATCAAATAACAAAGGACGCTCAGCTTCCTTTACAAAACGGATTGCTGCATAATAACGGTTACCAGCAGCTTCCCAGTTTTTTTCAATAGGCGAAGCAACTGCCTCTTGTTCGGTATAATAAGCAGCTACAAGAGGTTGACGTAAACTATCCCATTGATTAATAATGTTTTCGAAAGCATGTTTTTTATCCGAAGATGACTTTGTTGCTTCTTCTAACTTCTCAATTATAGCTTTTTGATTCGCATTTAAACCCTTTTTTGCTACATCAATTAAAGATGTAATGGCAACAAGATTGGGGTTTACATGATCCGATATTTTAATATCCTCCTTATTGTTTGGAAGCTTTGTTTTTGCAAATAATAAAAGAACGATTAATAATGCTGAACCTACTAGTACTGTAATTTGTGTTTTATTTAAAGTGTTCATTTTTTTATTTCAAATTGCAGCGTATGTTTTGTCTAAAACTTGTAATTTGAAATCATTTATGCCACTACTTCTTTTTTAACATTTTTCTTCACTTTTTCCGCAAACGTTTTTGCTGGTTTAAAAGCGGGAATATAATGAGCTGGAATAATAATAGTTGTATTTTTTGAAATATTTCTTCCTGTTTTTTCTGCTCTTTTTTTAACTATAAAACTTCCAAAACCTCTTAAATAAACATTTTCGCCACTTACCATCGAATTTCTAACTGTTTTCATAAACGCCTCAACGCTAGCTTGAACTACCACTTTTTCGATTCCAGTTTTTTGTGCGATGTCGTTAATTATGTCTGCCTTTGTCATGCTGTTATAATCTATTTAAAATCAAACAATTAATCCAATAATTCTTAAAATTGGATTGCAAATATAGTATTTTAATTTTAAAGAAAAATTTTAACTTAAATTTTGCTGTTTTTATACAAACGATATTGATAATGAAATCATTTATAATTCGCTTATTTGTAACTTTGAGTTCCTAAAAAATGTTTTAGGGGTAACACTAAAGAGTACATTTAAATTAATCGCATGAATTTTTTTTCAGAAAAAATAATTGACTGGTACCTTATCAATAAACGTGATTTACCTTGGCGAAAAACCAAAGACGCCTACCTTATATGGCTTTCTGAAATTATTTTACAGCAAACAAGGGTAGATCAAGGAATGGATTATTATTTAAATTTTGTAAACGAGTTTCCTTCGGTAAAACATCTAGCGAAAGCTAAAAATGAAAAAGTAATGAAGCTCTGGCAAGGATTAGGATATTACTCACGCGCAAGAAATTTGCATACTACCGCTCAACTGATTTCCGAAAAATACAATGGTAAATTTCCAAGTGATTACGAAACAATTTTATCATTAAAAGGGGTTGGCGAATATACAGCTGCGGCCATAGCATCTTTTGCTTTCGATAAGCCACATGCTGTGGTGGACGGAAATGTTTACCGAGTTTTATCAAGGGTATTTGGCATAGAAACACCTATTGATAGTACAATCGGAAAAAAAGAATTCAATATATTAGCTAACAAACTCATCAACCCCAAAAAGCCTTCGACACACAACCAGGCTATTATGGAATTTGGTGCAATGCAGTGTAAACCTGCAAATCCAGATTGTTTGGGATGTGTTTTAAATACAATGTGTTTTGCATTCTCAAAAAAACGAATTACGGAGTTGCCTGTTAAAGCAAATAAAACTAAAGTTAGAAATCGGTATTTTAACTACATCGTATTTAATTATAGGGGTAAAACAATTATCAACAAACGAATTACAAAAGATATATGGACAAATCTTTATGATTTTCCATTAATTGAAACTACTACGGAACTAAGTGAGACGGAGTTTTTAAAATCATCCGAATGGAAAAAGTATATAGGCGAACTTGATTACACTGTAAAATCAGTATCTACCGCTTTTAAACACATCTTGAGTCATCAAAAAATATATGCGCGTTTTTGGGAAATTAGCTGTAAAACCCCTTTTAATAGCTTGGTTTCAGATACTACAATATCGATTAAAAAAAATGACATTACAAAATTTGCAGTGCCTCGTTTAATTGAGAATTATTTGAAGGGTTGGATTTAATGCTATCAATTAAAATGGATTTTATACTTTAACAATAGAATTAATGATATCGCTTTTTTATATTTGTAATCATTATAAAATAAAAACATTTTTATGGCAGGAGTAAATAAAGTTATTTTAGTGGG